>JBDUAZ010000043.1:0-5662 GCA_040004385.1 Chthoniobacterales bacterium
CGCGACACGAAAGATTCACCGCGCGTTGTCATCATTGATCAGGCGCTCGCCGAACAGTTCTTCCCCGGTGAAGACCCGATCGGCAAGCGTCTCTCTGTCGATGCCGGCAATGACGAAGAAGGCTATGTCATGTCCGAAATCGTCGGCGTCGCAGCGCGCATGCGCTTCCACGCCATTGATGCGATGGCGCCGTTGCCGGTTATTTATTGTTCGTTAGGCCAGGCGCAACGGACAAGCCTGAGCCTGTTTGTCCGCGCCGGTTCGGGATTGACCTCGCTCGAAAAACCATTGCGCGACGCGGTCGCTTCCATCGATCCAGCGCTGCCGGTTTTTGACGTGCGCACGATGTTGGATCGCGTGCAAGAGACGTGGGCGCACTCGCGTTTCATGAGTTTGCTGCTGCTTGTTTTTGCGGGACTCGCCCTCACGCTTTCGATGGTTGGTTTATACGGAGTGCTGGCCTTCAACGCCGTGCGACGACTGCGCGAAATCGGAGTGCGTCTTGCGCTCGGCGCCACACAATCAAACATTCGCGCACTGATCCTGGGGCAAGGCATGCGGTTGCTTGCGGTCGGGTTGATCATCGGACTGGCCGGCGCGCTCGCGCTCTCGCGTGTGCTGGGAAGTTTTCTCTTCGAAGTGAAAGCCGTCGATCCCGCGATCTACGCCGGCGTCAGCCTTCTTTTGGGCGTTGCTGCAGTTTTCGCCTGCTGGCTGCCCGCGCGCCGCGCTGCGCGCGTGGATCCGATCGTAACTCTGCGCGCTGAATAATTTTCAATCGCAAAGCCAAAATATAATATCATGAACGACCTCCGCTTCGCACTGCGCCAACTTTGGAAATCACCGGGCTTCACCATTCTCGCGGTCGCGACACTCGCCATCGGGATTGGCGTAAACACCGCGATCTTCAGTTTGGTTCACGATCTATTTTTGCGCGGTCTGCCCTTCTCCGAACCTGATCGCATCGTCAGCCTGCAAGCCGAAGCAAAGGAGCGGAACCTCGAGCAACTGCCGATGTCGGTGCCGCGGTTCTATCATTATCGCGACGGTCAGACTGTCTTTACCTCGCTCGCAGCGGATGCCGGGACCGGCTTCATCATGACGGGCGCCGGCGATCCGATTCAACTCCTCGGCGGCAACGTGACCGCGAACTACTTTGACTTGTTAGGCGTGAAACCAATTCGTGGCCGGCTCTTTTTGCCGCAGGAAGAGATGGTCGCGGATGTGGCGCTCGTAACGGAAAACTTTTGGCGCAATCGCTTGAACTCCGATCCGCTCGTTCTTGGTCGCAGTCTCACGTTGAACGGGGTCGCAACCACGATCGTGGGCGTGCTGCCGAATTTGCCGGTCGCCTGGTTCGGTCGCGATACGGAAGTTTTCACGGTAAAACCATTCCAGCTGGGCGGCCTGTCGCTCGAACGGCTCATGCGCGGCGTCAGCTTCATGCGTTGCATCGGCCGATTAAAACCCGGGGTCTCGATTGAGAACGCGCGCGCCGCGCTGCAGTCGTTGCAGCAAAGTTACAAAACGCAGCATCCGGAAACTGCGGACAACACCTGGACGCCGACGATTCTCTCTGCGCAGGAAGACGCGACGGGTAATTTACGGAATCCTTTTCGGACGCTCCTCGCCGCCGTAGGCGCCGTTTTGCTCATTGCCTGCAGTAATGTTGCGAACTTACTGCTCGTCAGGTTCACGAGCCGTCGCCGCGAAATTTCTCTTCGCATGGCGCTCGGTGCTTCGCGGAGTGGAATCGTGAGGCTCTTTGTTCTCGAAAGTACGCTCGTTAGCGTCCTTGCTGGAATTCTCGGGCTGCTCCTGGCTGTTTGGAGCATCTCGCTGTTGCCGCGGTTTGCAGGGGACAATCTGCCGATCGACGCGGCCAGCGTTCAAATCCAGACACCTGTTCTTTTCTTCACGCTCGCGCTTTCGCTCCTGACCGGCGTCGCGATGGGGCTTTATCCGGCGTGGCAAAGCTCGCGCGCCGATCTTGTGGATGGATTGAAAGACGGCGGCCGCGCCATGACCGGCAGTCTCGGTCAGCAACGATTCCGGCGCGGACTCGTCGCCGCACAAGTGGGGCTTTCCGTGGTGCTGCTTGCGGCGGCGGCGCTGTTGATTTCCAGCTTCATGCGCTTGAGCCAGCAGGAATCCGGTTTTCGCGCCGATCACTTATGGATCGGCGGCGTGGGAATGCCGCAAGCGCGTTATCCGGATCAGGCTGCGCGAGCGCGATTTGCCGAGCGGCTGTTGGCGGAGTTACAAAATGCGCCGGGGATGGAAACAGTCGCGATCGCCGACATTTTTCCTCTGCAAGGAAATGCGTCCACACCTTACGCGCGGCCAGACTCGAACCCGCTTCCCGTGAATCAGCGTCCGCTCGGACCGAATCACAGCGTTTCTCCAGGCTTTTTCAAAACGATGGGCGTGCCGCTCCTGGCCGGTCGCGACTTCTCCGAACGCGACGGAGTCGATAGCCCGCCGGTTGTCGTCATTAGCAAATCAACAGCGCGTCGCCTCTTTCCCGGAGAAGATCCGATCGGCCGCCAGCTTCTTTTTGGAACGGATAATGGTATCGGCCTTGCCGTCGAAATTGTCGGAATCGTCGGCGACACGCGATCAATCAAATTGTCAAAAGAGAATGACGTCGAATTTTACCGGCCCTGGGCACAACGGAATAATCCTTTTCTCCTCGTTGGTGCGCGCACCGGACTAAAGACGGAAGCGACCGCGGGAATCGTTCGCAACGCCTTAAAGACAATCGACCCGAGCCTGCCAATTGTTCGGCCGACGACGATGAATGAAATCGTAGCGCAGTCGTTAGGCGAGCAGCGTTTGACGATGACGCTCCTCGGCGCGTTTGCAGGGATCGCGTTGTTGCTCGCGCTCGTCGGAATTTACGGCGCGGTTGCTTACACCGTCGAGCAACGCACCGGTGAAATCGGCGTTCGCATGGCCCTCGGCGCGCAGACGAAAGATGTGCTGCGACTGGTCGTTAGGCAGGGGATGACGCCGGTCATCATCGGTTTGGTTGTCGGTTTGGCGGCGGCGTTCGGGCTGGGTCGATTCCTCTCCACCCAGCTTTACAATGTATCCGCGCACAATCCCGCGCTCCTCGGCTCTGCCGCCGTCATGCTCGCGGCCGTGGCCCTGATCGCGTGTCTGCTGCCCGCGCGCCGCGCCACTCTGGTCGATCCGATCCAGGCCCTGCGCACAGAATAGGTCATATGCTAAACGACATCCGCTACGGAATTCGCCAACTGCTCAAGAACCCAGGCTTCACCATCATAGCGGTGCTCACCCTCGCGATCGGAATCGGAGCGAACACTGCAATCTTCAGCGTCGTCAACGCGCTGCTCCTAAAGCCGCTTCCGTTTCCCCAGCCGGACCAGCTCGTGGCAGTCGGTATGACAGATGCCCGGCAGAAGGGAACGCAAAGCGAACTGAACTCGCTCTCCTATCCTGACTTCTTCGATTACCGCGAACAAAACCGCACTCTCGCAAACATCGCCGCCTTTCGCGATCGCGCTTTTGCCCTAACAAGTGAAGAAGGAGCGATAAGTCTGCGCGGCGTGAAAGTGAGCGCAGATTTTTTTGATGTGCTCGGCATCAAGCCTTTGATGGGCCGCACTTTTCTTCGCGCAGACGAACAGCCCGGCGGCGGCCCCGGCGGATTCAAAGTCGTGATCGGTTACGATTTCTGGCGAAAACATTTCGGCGGAGACGCCAATGTCCTCGGACGAGCTGTCGAGCTCGATCGACGCCAGCACACCGTCATCGGCGTCATGCCTGCCGGTTTCCAATTTCCGATCCAGACCGATCCGATGCAGTTTTACGTCACGATCGCGGAGGACGCGGCGAATCCTGACGGTTCGAAGCCGCAAACAGAGCAGCGCGGCGCTCACAGTCTCCAGTCCATCGCCCGACTCAAATCCGGCGTCACGATTGAGCAGGCGCAGGCCGATCTATCCGCTCTCGCTGCTACCTTGGAAAAGCAATACCCAGACACAAACTCATACTTCGGTGTCGTCTTCAGGCCGTTACGGGAGGATTTGATCGGCGATGTGCGCACCGCGTTGTATGTGTTATTTGGCGCCGTTATCTGTGTGCTGCTGATAGCAAATGCCAATGTCGCCAATCTTCTCCTCGCGCGCGCTTCCGTGCGTGGAAAAGAGATTGCACTGCGCGCTGCGATGGGCGCAAGCCGAGGCCGAATTATCCGGCAGCTCCTGACGGAAAGCGTCTTGCTCTCGGCGATCGGCGGCGCACTCGGATTGCTCATCGCGCAATGGGGAACGGAAGCGCTCATTGCCGCTGTGCCGCAAAATATTCCGCGCATTAGCACAATTGAACTCGATGCCCCGGTGCTGGCTTTCACCTTCCTCGTCTCGCTCGCGACCGGCGTGATCTTCGGGTTAGTCCCGGCATGGCAGGCTTCGCACGTGGATCTCAATAGCTCACTGAAATCCGGGACGCGTACCGGTGGCGGTGGCGAGCGCAAAGGCCGGCTGCGCAACGGCCTTGTCATGGCGGAAGTGGCGCTCGCTCTCGTGCTCCTGGTTTGCGCTGGTCTTCTCATTCAAAGCTTCGCCCGACTCGGCCGTGTGCAACCGGGCCTGCGTACGGAACGCCTTCTCACCGCGCGCATCGCGCTACCCGACATCGCCTATCCGAAAAACGAAAACATCATCGCCTTCTTCGATCAATTGCTCCTCCGCATCCGCGCGCTTCCCGGCGTGGAATCCGCGAGCGCAATCGTGCCGCTCCCATTGAGCGGGGGCAACATGGTGACGTCGTTCGACGCGGAAGAACATCCGCTCCCGGACGGCCAGCGCCCGGGCGCTCCCGTCCGTATGATCGGGACTGATTACTTCAAAACGATGGGAATTTCGCTCCGGCAAGGGCGCGTCTTCGACGAACGAGAACGTTTCGATTCTGCGCCGGTCGTGATCGTGAACGAGCGTTTCGCGAACAAATTTTTCCCCGGCCAAAATGTAATCGGAAAGCGCATCAAGCCTGGCATGGGTGCCGATGATAGCGGCGAGAAGATGCGCGAAATCGTGGGCGTGGTCGGGAACGTAAAACATCTCTCGCTTAAGAACGACGATTCGCCCGAGATGTACCTGCCGCGGACGCAGATCCCATTCAACATCATGTCGCTCGTCGTCCGCACGAGCGTCTCGAATCCGAACGCGCTCACTCCCGCGCTGCGCAGGGAACTCGCGTCACTCGACGGGACAATTCCCCTAACGAGTGTTCGCATCTTCGATGAATACATTTCGCGCTCGCTCGCGCGTCCGCGTTTCAACGCGCTCTTGCTCTCGATTTTTGCCGGCACGGCTCTCCTCCTGACAGCGATCGGAATTTATGGCGTGATGGCGTACTCCGTCGCGCAGCGCACGAACGAGATTGGCATCCGCATCGCGCTTGGCGCTGCCCAATCATCGATCTTTCGGCTGATCGTGGGTCAGGCGATGGCGATCGTCGGCGTCAGCATCGTTGTCGGACTCGCCGGAGCGTTCGCCGCGACGCAGTTGCTGAAAAGTTTACTCTACGGCGTCGGCGCGTGGGACCCGCTCACCTTCATCAGCATCGTGCTTCTCGTCTCGGTGGTGGCGTTTCTCGCCGCATGGCTGCCGGCGCGCCGCGCTGCCACAGTCGA
>JBDUAZ010000082.1:0-19050 GCA_040004385.1 Chthoniobacterales bacterium
TTCCCCGTCGTGGTGGCGGTCGCTTTGTGATTCGCCGAGTCGAACTCGTAGGCGGTCCGTGAGCCGTCCGGATTCATCGAAACCGTGACGCGCACTGCAGCAGATTCGGGCGGCGCGGATTGCCCATTCGAGTGTGGGGCGAGCGCGCCGAGCGCCGTAAGGAGGAAGGCTGCCAAAAACTTCGAGTGCACGAGGGATCTTTATGGACCCAAGAAATCGCCACGAACAGCCATAAATTTTATTGACCCTTGAAACGAAGGTGGTTAGAAGTGGGGCGAAGTGGATTAGAATGGCCCGTTTCACCACCGGCGTATGGACGACGATTTTCAGCCTCAAACCTTCTACGCCGGCGAATTCCGTCATGCCATCGACGAGAAGAACCGTATTACGATTCCCTCGCGGTGGCGGCATGACAAAGGCGAAGATTTCATCCTCCTGCGCGATCCACAGCGCCCTTTTCTCCATGTCATGTCGCCGGACGAGTTTGCCCGGATGAGCGCGAAAGCAGAGTCCGATCCGTCGATCGCGGCGCGTGATCGCCGGATGTTTTCGCGTCAGCTTCACGCGCGAGCCGAGCATGCTGTTTCCGATAAGCAGGGACGGCTCGTGCTGCCGGAAACCGCTTGCAAAGAGCTGGGCTTAAAAGGCGAAGTCGCGCTCATCGGCGGACGCGGGCGTTTTGAGATCTGGAATCTGCCGAATTGGAAAAAAGCGCATGAAGAGGAGGCGCCGACTTATCAGCACGTCGCAAATGTGATCGGACTGTAAGGCGAAGGGGCGGGGAGAAAATGATGAATGCGTTGCTGTTTGACCGGCCGGTCTGGTTTGCGACCGGCCCGCGGGAATTGGAGGAGGCGCAAGTCATGGAGGATTACAATTATCATCGCCCCGTCCTCGCGGCGGAAGTCGTCGAACTGCTCGCCCCGCGCGCCGGCGCGCTCGTCGTGGACGCGACCTGTGGCGGCGGCGGACATACGAAAGCAATTCTCGAGACCGGCGCCGATGTTCTGGCGCTCGATCAGGACCCGGACGCGATCGAGTACACGAGCGATCGGCTGGTGGAGTTCGAGGGCCGTGTCACATTGCGCCAGGGCAATTTTCGCGACATCGGGAAGGTGCTCGCCGATGTCGGCGTCACGCAGATTGGTGGCGTCCTGCTCGATCTCGGCGTTTCGTCCCGGCAACTCGAAAATGCGCAGCGTGGATTCAGCATTATGCGGAACGGTCCGCTCGATATGCGAATGGACCCGAGCCGGGAACTGACAGCGGAACACATCGTAAACAACTACAGCGAAGAGGATCTGACGCGGATCTTTCGCGAGCTTGGCGAAGAGCCGGCCGCGCGCCGCATTGCCAGCCAGCTCGTGAAAATGCGAAAAGCAACGCCGTTTCGAGAGACGATGCAGCTCGCGAAAGCGGTGGAGAAAATCGTGTGGCGCCATGGGCGCAGGCATCCGGCGACGCAGGTTTTCCAAGCGTTGCGCATGGAAGTGAATGACGAGCTCGGCGCGCTCGAGCAAGGACTGCACGTGCTTTCCGCGCCGCTGGAACCTGGCGCACGCATGGCGGTGATCGCCTTCCATTCTCTTGAAGACCGGATCGTGAAAAATTTCTTTCGCGATCGCAGTCGAGAGTGGCTCGACCGACCCGAGTGGCCGGAGCCAAGACGCAATCCAGAATTTGAATTCAAGCTCATCACTTCGAAGCCGATCGAACCAAGCGAAAACGAACAGCGCAGTAACCCGCGCGCCCGCAGCGCCAAACTCCGCGTCGCGGAAAAAATCTGATGCACGCTCCGCGCCGCAAGCAATTCAACGTCATCGACGCGGCTTCACTCGCGCGCTGGATCGTAATCACAGGGTTCCTCGCGCTCACCGGATTGATTTACGTCTACCTTACGCTTCAGCTTTATCATCTCGGCGATCGCAAAAAGGCGATGGAAAACGAGCTTGTGAATCTCCGCTCGCAGAACGACGTCGCGAGCGCACAGATCGCAGCGTTGACCTCACGCTCCGCGCTGCAGCGTCGCCTGAAGGAAGGTTATCTAAAGATGGTTCCGATCGCGGAGCACAGCATCGTCCGTTTAAGCGCGCCATCGCGCGGAAGCGGTGAGGATGCAGTTCAACCTGTGGCGAATGAGCGTGCCGGAAGATGAAATGGAACAGTCGTTCTCGTTGCGCGCTCGTCTGTCTTGCGTTCACCGCTCTCTTTAGCGCGTTCTCTTTTCGTCTGGTTTATCTCCAGATGATCAAGCACGACCAGTACGCAGGCCTGGCGGCGGAAAAACATGTTTATAAGCAGATAATCTTCGCTGATCGCGGCGCAATTCTCGACGCGAACAACGAAATTCTCGCGCACAACATTCCCGGTGAAACCATCGTCGCCGACGCGACTCATATTAATGACGTTAACCGGCTGGTGCCGGTTCTCGCGGCATCCCTCGATCTATCGCCAGAGGATTTAGTCGAAAAGCTGCGCGGCGAGCGCCGCTATATCGTTCTTCGACGCCAGGTGCCCGAGGCAGTCTCCGTTGCGTTGCGTAGCCAATTGCGCGCGCAAAATCTGCGCGGGATCTATTTCGAGCGCGACTCTACGCGCATTTATCCAAACGCCTCGATGCTCTGTCACGTCATCGGATTTACCGATTTCGATCACAAAGGCATCCAGGGAGTTGAAGCCTCGATGGAGGAATATCTCCACGGGCAGGATGGTTATCGCTACATCGAACATAATCGTGCCGGGCAGGAACTCGTGCTCTATCGCGGGCAGGAGCGAGCGCCGCGAAACGGCTATCAGGTCCATCTCACCGTCGACCTCAACCTGCAAAACATCGTCGAAAACGAAATCGACGCGGCCATGCGCGAGTACACGCCGCAAAAAGCCACCATCATTTTAATGCGGCCCCAAACAGGCGAGATCCTCGCCATGGCGAACCGGCCGAACTTCGACATTAACGAGCGCGCGGATGCGAAGCCCGAGCAGATGAAAAACCGCGCCATCATCGACATGATGGAACCGGGATCGACGTTCAAAATCGTGACCGCCGCCGCCGCGCTTAACGAGCACAAGGTGCGGCCCGATAGCACGATTTTTTGCGAGAACGGTCTTTGGAATTTCGGCGGTCGCCCGCTCCACGATCACAAGGCTTACGGGGAACTGAGCGTTCAGGATATCCTGGTAAAATCGAGCAACATCGGCGCGGCGAAACTCGCGCTTAGCGTTGGCGATCAGAAATTCTACGAATACATCCGGCGCTTTGGTTTTGGAGAGCGTACCGGAATTGAGTTGCCCGGTGAGATCAGCGGCGTGATTCGGCCGCCGCAATCGTGGAGTAAAATTTCCATCACGCGGATCCCGATGGGGCACGAAGTCGGCGTGACGCCATTACAGATGACGCTTGCGATGGCGACGATCGCGAACGGCGGGAAGCTTGTCACGCCGCGGATCGTGAAATCGGTTACGAGCGAAGACGGGAAAACGATCAGCACATTCGCGCCCACCGTTCTGCGTCAGGTGATTTCACCCGAAACGGCAAGGCAAGTGGGCGACGCGCTTCGCGGCGTCGTCAGCGACCGCGGCACGGCGGCGGCGGCGGCAGTTCCTGGTTTTACGATTTCCGGCAAGACGGGCACGGCGCAAAAGGTCGATCCGAAAGGCGGCTACGAACAGGGCAAATATGTCGTGTCGTTTTCCGGCTACCTGCCGGCGGACCATCCGGAGTTCGTCGGGTTGGTCGTGCTGGACGACGCGCACACGAAGACGCCCGAGTTAAACTACGGCGGCCTCGTCGCCGGTCCGATCTTTTCGCGGATAGCAGAAAAAGCTGCGCGTTATCTTGACCTTGAGCCGCATGAGGAACCGGGCAAACCAGTTACGACGGGACGAGTAGCCTTAACCAATGCCGCGCGGCGCTGAGCGTCCCGCGACCGCGTGCCAACTCCTCATGCAGCTCAAAAATCTCGTCGCGGCGGTTCCTACACGTCGAATCATCGGGGCTCTTGATCGCACGGTTGAGAGCATCGCATACGATTCGCGACGTGTGCAGAAAAACGGACTTTTCATCGCACTGCCCGGGCAGAAAACAGATGGGAATCAGTTCGTCGATCAGGCGGTCGACCGCGGTGCGTCAGTGGTTGTGACGGAGCGCGAAGAGAACTGCCCGAGTGCCACATGTGTGGTGGTCGACAATGCGCGGCAGGCGATGGCGGATCTGGCGGCAATATTCTATGACTACCCTACGCGGCGCCTAAAACTGGCGGCAGTCACCGGCACGAACGGGAAAACGACCACCAGTTTTCTCATCAAACATATTAGCGAAAAGGCCGGACTGCGCTGTGGTTTGCTCGGCACGGTCCGCTACGAGATTGGCGATCGAATTCTTCCCGCAATCCGTACTACGCCCGAATCGCTCGACCTCCAGGAGTTGCTCGCGCAAATCGCGAATGCCGGATGTCGTGCCGCCGCGCTGGAAGTCTCTTCGCACGCTCTCGCACAGGACCGCGCGCGTGGCCTCGAATGGGACGTTGCCGTATTCACGAACCTAACCCAGGACCATCTGGATTTTCACGGCACGATGGAGAAGTACTTCGAAGCAAAGATGAGATTGTTCGAAGGATTGGCCACGCAGAAGACCAAAAAAACCCCGGTGGCCGTGGTAAATCTTGATGATCGTTACGGCGAACAGATCGTCAGCCGTCTCGCCAAGCGCGTTTCGACGATTACCTATGGAATGAGCGCGCGCGCGGATTTCCGCGCTTCAAATTACCGGACGGAATTTGGTGGAACTTCGTATCAGCTTGATGCGCGTGGGCGTAGTTATCTTGTCCGCGTGCCGTTGATCGGACGTTTTAACGTTGCGAACGCAACCGCCGCGCTCGCAGCGGTAACAGTAATCGGCATTAATTTACGCGAAGCAATTCTGAGTCTCGCGCGATCGCCGCAGGTTCCCGGTCGACTTGAAGCGGTCCCGGCGAAACGCCAGTTCCAGGTCTTTGTCGATTACGCCCACACGGACGACGCGTTGCTCAATGTCCTGAAAACTTTGCGCGAACTTTCGCCGCGAAAATTGATCGTGGTCTTCGGTTGCGGCGGCGACCGTGATCGTCAGAAACGCCCTCTTATGGGAGCGGTCGCCGATCAAAACGCGGATTTCAGCATTATCACCTCAGATAACCCGCGAAAAGAAGATCCAGACGCGATCATCGCGGAAGTGGAAAAAGGTTTTCGCGGCGATCGGCACGAAAAGATTCCGGATCGAGCCGAAGCGATCGCCCGCGCAATCGGTCTCGCGCAGCCGCGCGATATCGTGCTTATCGCCGGCAAAGGTCACGAAGCGTATCAGGAATTCGCGGACCACACAGTGCCGTTCGACGACATCCAGGTCGCGCGTCGTGCTTTGGAAAATCAGCCACTCGAATTTTAATCATGGATCCACTGCCGCTTGTGACGATCGCGCAATTTTCCGAGGGGGAAATTAGCGGCGGCGATTCAAATGCGATTGTCTCGCGGATCAGCACTGATTCGAGGACCTTACAGGCAGGCGATCTTTTCGTTCCGCTCGTTGGGGAGAACTTCGATGGCCATCGGTTCATCGACCAAGCCGTGAAGCGTGGCGCGATCGGCGCCTTGGTCCAGACCGGCTGGAGCGGCTCGGTGCCGCGCGGCTTCGCATTGGTGCGGGTCGCGGACACCCTCTCCGGGTATCAGCGTCTCGCCGCTGCCTACCGACAATCGCTGAAGCTGAAAGTGATCGCAATTACCGGCAGCAACGGCAAGACGAGCACGAAAGATTTTGTCGCGGCTGAGTTCGGACGGCGATTTCGCGTCACAAAAACGGAAGGTAACTTCAATAATCACGTCGGTCTCCCGCGCACCATTCTCGAAGCTTCCGCGCGCGACGAATTCGCTGTCTGGGAGCTCGGCATGAATCATCCGGGTGAGATCGCGGCGCTCGCCGCCATCGCAGCGCCGGACGCTGCGATCATCACAAATATTGGCCTCGCCCACATTGAATTCATGGGCAGCCGCGAAGCGATCGCGCTGGAAAAAGGCGCGCTCGCGGAAGCCGTTGGGCCGGACGGGCATGTCGTTTTGAACGCCGAAGATCCATCGAGCAAAATGATCGCGTCGCGGACGCGTGCGAAAATTATTCTCGCAGGAATCAATGAAGGGGCAGTGCGCGCGACCGACATTCGGCAAACCGCGTCCGGCTCGGAGTTCACGGTCCTGGAGGGAGCGCACCGATGTCGCGCGCAATTGCCGGTGCCCGGTCTTCACATGGTGCAGAATGCGATGCTCGCGATCGGCGTCGGACGTGCCTTTGGCCTTTCGATCGAGGAATGTGTGGCGGGCCTTTCCACGGCGCCCTTGACGAAAGCGCGTTTACAGATTCGCGAAGTTAACGGCCTCCAATTTATCGACGACAGTTATAACGCGAATCCAGATTCGATGAAGGCCGCCTTGCGCACGCTCGTTGAGCTCGATGCAGAAGGCCGACGTGTCGCGGTGCTGGGACACATGAGCGAGCTCGGCGTTGAGTCGAATCGCGCTCATCGCGAAGTGGGGGAAGCGGCGGCCGCGCTAAAGATTGATCAGTTAATTACCGTCGGCGATGCCGCGCGTGCGATCGCATCCGCATCAGAAAATGCGGGGTTGGAGAATGTCGCGGCATTCACAACGCCCGAGGAAGCCGCCGATCTTCTCGTCGAAACGGCTTCACCCGGCGACCTGATATTGATCAAAGGCAGTCGCTCGGCGCGAATGGAGCGGGTCCTGGAAGCGTTTGCAAAACGGCAGCCGACGGGAGGAATCGCGCCATGATGTTTTATCTGCATTTCCTGGCCGAGCGGGTGAAGGGCAGCAACGTCTTCTTTTACGTGACGTTTCGCTCCGTCGCGGCGGCTGTTACTGCTTTTGCGCTCTCCCTGATGTGCGGGAATTACGTCATCCGCAAGCTTATCTCCCTGAAAGTCGGGCAGCCAATCCGGACCGCTGAAGAAGTTCGTCATCTCGCTGAGTTGCACGGCGGGAAGCAGGGCACACCGACGATGGGCGGCGTTCTCGTGATCGCCACGGTATTCACCTCGAGCGTAATGTGGGCGAGGCCTGACAATCGATTTGTCTGGCTCGCGCTCTTCAGCATGCTTTATCTCGGCGCGCTCGGGTTCGCCGATGATTATCTGAAGGTCGCAAAGAAAAAATCCGACGGTATCAACGGACGTTGGAAGCTGCTGTCTCAGCTGATTCTTGCTGGAATTGTGGCGGCGGTTTTTTTGACGAGCCCGCTGCTCGAAGTGCAGGCGCGAGCTCTTTATCTCCCGTTCTTCAAATTGCCGGTAATCGACAACATGGCGTGGTGCACGTTTCTGTTTTTTGCGCTTGTCATCGTCGGCTCGTCGAACGCGGTCAATCTCACTGACGGTCTGGACGGGCTCGCGATCGGATGCACGATCACGGTCGCGTTTACCTACGCATTGATCTCGTACGCCGCCGGCAATTTCAAAATAGCGGACTATTTGCAGGTCCCGTTTTATCCGTTCACGGGCGAGCTCACAGTCGTCTGCTCGGCACTCGTCGGCGCGGGACTGGGGTTCCTCTGGTTCAACTGTCATCCCGCAAAAGTTTTCATGGGCGATACCGGTTCGCTTGCGATCGGCGGGATGATTGGGGTCGTCGCGATTTGCTGCAAACAGGAGTTCCTTCTCGCCGTTGTTGGCGGTGTGTTTGTGCTCGAAGCCGCCTCCGTAATCCTTCAGGTGCTCAGCTTCAAACTAACGGGGAAACGCATCTTCGCGATGTCGCCGATTCACCATCATTTCGAGTTAAGCGGCTGGAAGGAAAACACCGTGATCGTTCGCTTCTGGATTCTCTCCGCGGTCTTCGCCTTGCTCGGCCTCGCGACGTTAAAGCTCAGATAAAGATGCGTTACGCCGGCAAAAAAGTCGTAGTCCTCGGAGCTGGCCTGAGCGGCACCGCTGCCGCGCTCTTGCTGCGCGACGAGGGCGCGGAAGTAAACGTTCTCGACAGCGCGGATGAGAAATCGCTCCTCAAATCTACGCTGGATAATTTGCGTCGGCGCGGCGTCGGGATCATCTGCGGCCCGGCTGCGGAGTCTGAGGCGTCGCCCTGCGATTTCGTGGTGCTTAGTCCGGGGATTGATCCGGCATCGCCCCTCGCCACGCACTTTTCGTCGCGAAATATCGAGACAATGGGAGAACTGGAGCTTGGCTGGCGCTCGTGCGAATTGCCGGTAATCGCGATCACGGGGACTAACGGCAAGACGACGACGACGGAGTTGCTTGCGCAAATGTTGAACGCGTGTGGGCAGGCCACGATCGCCTGCGGCAACATCGGCAAGCCGCTCAGCGAGGTTGCCCGCGAAAAACACGACCTCGATGTGCTGACTGTGGAAGTCAGCTCGTTTCAGCTCGAAACGATTCGCACTTTTCGACCCTCGATCAGTCTCTGGCTGAATTTTGCTCCTGACCATCTCGATCGTTATCGGTCGGTCGCCGAATACCGGGCGGCGAAGCTGCGCATTTTTGAAAATCAAACGTCAGAGGACATCGCGATCGTAAACGCGGGCGAGCGATTGCCGAACATCGCGGCGCGCACAATTACATTCAGCGCTTACACCGACGCCGGCGATTTTTATCTCGAAGGCGGCATGATCATTTACCGGAATGAGCCGGTGCTGCGCATGGCCGACGCAAAGCTGCGCGGCTCGCACAACATTGAAAACTTGATGGCGACGCTCGCCGTTGGGATGGCCCGCGGCCTTTCGTTTCAGGAAATGGTGCCGCCGCTTTGCGCGTATGAGCCGCGGCCGCACCGCTGCGAATTTGTCCGTCAAATCGGCGGTGTCGATTACGTGAATGATTCAAAAGCGACGAACCTCGACGCTGTCGAAAAAGCGCTTCTCGCGCAAACCAAGAAGGTCGTGCTGATCGCGGGCGGCAAGGACAAGGGTTTCACATTCGATTCACTCAGACCGCTCATTGCGGAAAAGGTGCGTGCGACCGTTTTGATCGGTGAGATGGCGGAAAGCATCGCGCGGGACTGGAACCGCTCAGTGCGATGTGAAGTCGCGTATTCACTCGCGGACGCAGTCGACCGCGCTCACGCACTCGCGAAACCTGGCGAGGTGGTGCTCTTCTCTCCCGGAACGTCCTCTTTCGACATGTTTAAAAGTTACGCAGATCGCGGCGATCAATTTCGCACGCTCGTGCAAGCCCTCCTGAACTAAATTATGAAAATACCAAAACTTTTCGGCCGGAAAAAACTCCGCGCGACGACTACGCGACGCTCACCTCTCGGAGTACCCGATCCCGCGGATTACGAGGAGATGTCCGAGCCGAACATGAAGCTCTCTCGCGCTCTCCTCATCGTGCTCGTGCTGCATGTCGTGGCGGTCGCGGGGATCATCGCGTTTAACGCAATCAAGACGCGCCAGGCATCGTTGCCTCCGCCGTTACCGAAGACAACGAACACTGCGAATCAGTCGGAACCGACGACCGCGGAAACACTCGCCACTACGCATCCGGCGCCTTCAGTTGCTCTGCCTCCGCGCGATGACACAAAGACCGCGCACGTAGCGCCAAAAGCGATCGTGAAAGAGGACCGGAAAATCGACCATCCTGGCAAACCGGCCGAGAAAGTAATCCCGCCGGTTGACGCAACTAAAATGTACGTCGTTGCGAAAGGCGACAACCCGGTCACGATCGCGAAAAAACTTAAAGTGTCCTACGACGACTTAATCGCCGTGAACCACATCGATGATCCGCGCAAATTACAAATCGGCCAAAAACTGATCATTCCCCCCAGGGTCGCGAAGGCAAAGAAGGTGGATGAATGATCTCACGGGCGATGAACAGCGGTTGGGGAGCACGCTCGCCTCGCGTGCGCTCTCCGGAATGGATCAATCTAACGAATGCACCGTAAGAGCGCATACATCCTGTTTCTCGCGGTGCTCGGCATGCTCGTCATTGGCATCGTAATGCTTTTCAGCACGAGCGCGTTCGCGCGCGATAGCCACGGTGACGTTTATTACTTTATCAAACGCCAGGCGGTCTGGCTGGGCGTTGGACTGGTCGTGTGCGCCGTGGCTGCGCTGGTGGATTACCATTTTTGGCAGCGCACCTGGTGGCTTTGGTTTGGTTTGGCCGCCCTCGCGCTCGCATTGTGTTTCGTCCCGCATTTCGGTATGCGCATTAACGGCTCACGCCGCTGGGTTGGACTGGGGCCGTTCACATTTCAGCCATCGGAAATCGCGAAGGTGGCGACGGTGTTTTTTCTTGCAGCATGGTTCGCGCAGAAGGAGAAATCCGCGAAACAGATTCTGCGGGGCTTCGCCGTTCCATTCGCGATCGTGGCCGCGCTTCTGCTCCTGATTGTAACCGAGGTCGATCTCGGCACTACCGCGCTGATCGGCGCCACAATGTTCGTGATGATGTTCGTCGCCGGCACGAATCCACTCATGCTCGGTTTGCTCTCGTTAACCGGGCTTGCCGGCATTCTCTTTGTCGCGACGCACATGTCCGAGCGCATGGCGCGACTCTCCGCTTTCATGGACCCGGAGCGCTTCAAGGACGACGCGGGCCTGCAACAGATGCAGGCGCTGATCGCCTGGGGCAGCGGCGGAATGGAGGGGCTCGGTCTCGGGAATGGACGGCAAAAAATGCTCTATCTGCCCTACGCGCACACTGATTTTATTTTTCCGATGATTGGCGAGGAACTTGGCCTGCGCGTCAGTCTGCTGGTCGTTTTTCTCTTTGTCGTCATCGTCGTCTGCGGAATGATGATCGCGCTGCACGCGAAAGACCGGTTCGGATTGTTGCTGGGCTGTGGCGTCGTTTCGCTACTCGCATTGCAAGCGGCCGTAAACATCGGCGTCACGACATCGCTTTTGCCGAACAAGGGCTTACCGCTTCCTTTCATCAGCTACGGCGGTTCCAATCTGGCAGCCTGCCTCTTTGGAATCGGGCTGCTTCTCAATATTTATCGCCAGGGCGTCCTGGACCCGCACGCGAACAAGAAGCGTGCGACGATGCAGGTACGCATGACTCCAAGGATCTAGGAAGCGCGAATGTCGAAAAGCGAATTTCGAATAACCACCTCGGATGTCGGCGGCGCGCATTCCTCGCTTGTCCTTCGCGCGTCGTCATTTTCATGAACGCCGTCATCGCATGTGGTGGAACTGGCGGACATTTATTTCCCGGCCTCGCGGTCGCTGAAGTCCTGCGCGAGCGGGGGCACAAGGTGCTTCTGTTCATTTCAGAGAAGGAGATCGATTCGCTCGCCGTCCGAAATCAGACAGAATTCGAAATTGAGAAGCTGCCGACCATCGGGCTTCCCTCGCCGTTCTCGCCCGCGATCTTGCGTTTCACGGGGCGATTTGGCGAAAGCCTAAACGTTTGTCGCCGGATTTACCGCACATTCAACCCGCACGTCATCCTGGGCATGGGCGGATTCACGTCGACGGCGCCGGTTCTCGCCGGCCGAATGCGCGGCATTCCGACCTTTATCCACGAATCGAACGCGATCCCGGGAAAAGCGAACCGGTTCACAGCGCGAATGGTTCGCGCGGTGCTGCTCGGATTTAAAGATTGCGCGAAGTTCTTTCCGAAAGTTGCAACCGAGGTCACTGGCACGCCGATTCGACACGCATTGCATCCCGTCGATGGAGCGAACGCGCGGCGAAAACTCGGCCTTCGCGAAAATCTGCGGACGTTGCTTGTGATGGGTGGAAGCCAGGGTGCGACCGGCATCAACCAGGCTGTAATCAAGTCGCTTACTTCATTGCGCGACGTGGAGATGCAGGTCATTCACCTTTCGGGGGCGCGAGATGAGAAACTTGTTGCCGACAATTATCAACGCGAAAATATTCCCGCCTGCGTTGCGGCATTCCATCATGAGATGGAGGAAGTTTACAGTGCCGCCGATCTGGCAATCTCGCGTTCCGGGGCCGCAAGTCTGGCAGAACTGGCAGCTTTCTCACTGCCCGCAATTCTCATTCCATTCCCATACGCGGCCGATGATCACCAAACGCGGAACGCGGAAATCTTCGCACGCGCGGACGCGGCCGTTTTGTTGAAAGAATCCGAACTCTCCGGAGATCTGCTTGCTCAAAAAATTCGAGAGTTGACCAGCGATCCGAATAAGCTGCGGCAAATGTCAGCGAACTGCGCTGCGCTGGCGCCGAAAGAAGCGGCGAAGCGCGTCGTCGAAGCAATGGAAAATTGTTTAGAATAGTCATGACACCCACTGCTGCGATCGATTTGCAAAAACTGCTCACACGCGAGCAGCACCGCATCCATCTCATCGGTGTCGCCGGAAGCGGAATGAGCGGGATCGCGGCTCTTCTCCTCGATCTCGGTCACGCGGTCAGTGGATCCGACAAAGTGCGCTCGCTCGAGACTGATCGCCTGCAGCGTCTCGGTTTACGCTTTCATGTTCAGCACAGCCCAGACGACGCGAGCGACGCCGAACTCATAATCTATTCCTCCGCAATCAAAAACGAAAACCCCATTCTCGCTGGTGCGCGCGCGGACGGGAGGCCGGCGATCCGTCGCGCAGAGGCTCTCGCTGCAATCATGGCGGGCAAAAAAGGAATTGTGATCGCGGGCATGCATGGGAAAACGACGACCTCGGCGATGATTGCGCATGTTCTGCGCGGCGCTGGCTTGCATCCTTCGCACTACGTCGGAGCGGAAATTCCGCTGCTCGGGACGAACGCGCACTGGGATCCGCGCGGCGAATATTTTGTCGCCGAAGGCGACGAGAGCGACGGTACCCTGCGTTTTTTTGAACCCGAACACGCCGTCGTTTTGAACGTCGAGGAAGAGCATCTCGATTTTTACGAGGATCTCGCGGCGATCGAAAATATCTTTCGTCAGCTCCTCGCGCAGACGAAAGGCAAAATGTTTTTCTGCGCCGACGATGCCACCGCCGCGGGCGTATGCGCGACGCATCCTGGTGCGGTCTCGTTTGGGTTTGCGGAAGCGGCGGATTATAGCGCGACCGACGTTAAGCTACAGGATTTTGCCTCAGTCTTTTCTGTAAGGCGGGGGCGAGATCAACTTGGTGAGGCAGTCTTAAATGTCCCCGGGCGACACAACATCAGCAACGCGGTTGGCGTGATTGCGCTTGCCACGGAACTTGGCGTGCCCTTCGAGAAGATTACGAAATCACTGCGGAATTTTCAGCACGCCCGGCGCCGTTTTGAGATTAAATACGCGAGCGAACGGTTTCTGCTGGTGGATGATTACGCGCACCACCCCACCGAAATTCGCGCAACGCTAACAACAGCAAAATCCGCCGGGCGAAAGCGTGTCCTGGCGATGTTTCAGCCGCATCGCTATTCGCGAACGAAGGCGCTGAAAAAAAAGTTCGGCAGTGCATTCGACAGCGCCGATCGCGTTCTCGTGACAGATGTCTACGCGGCGAGCGAAAGGCCGCTGCCTGGCGTAAGCGGACAGACGATCACCGACGAAATCACTGCGCATGGGCACAACGGCGCCAGCTACCAACCGCGGCTCGATCGCCTTCATTGCGATATGGGCAACATGCTCAATCCCGGCGATCTGGTCTTAAGTCTGGGCGCTGGAAACATCCACGAGCAACTCTCGATCCTCGCGGCTGATCTTGTGATCGCGGAGCGCCTCAAAGCCATTGTCGGCGAGGAGGGTGACATCCGTCTTTACGAGCCGCTCGCGAAGCACACAACCTTACGCGTCGGCGGTCCTGCGCAGTTTTGGGTGGAACCGCGGACGGAGGCGGCCTTCACAGAAGTCATCCGATTTTGCCGGCGCGAAAGTCTGCCGCTTTTTGTGATCGGTCGCGGATCAAATCTCCTCGTCCGTGACGGCGGGATGCGCGGCGTCGTCGTTCATCCGTGCGGCGGCGAGTTCGATCGCGTGGAAGTTTCGAAAAACGAAATTACTGCTGGCGTCGGCGCGAAACTGAAACAGGTGGCATACGCGGGAAAAGCGGCGGGCATCGGCGGCTTCGAATGGATGGAAGGCATTCCGGGGGCCGTCGGCGGCGGACTACGCATGAATGCCGGTGCGATGGGATCGCAGACTTTTGATGACGTGGTGCGCGTTCGCTATCTCGATGCCGAGGGGAACGCGCACGAAAAAACGCCTGACGAACTTGAGGTGCACTACCGGCATGTTCCATCTCTCGATGGCAATTACGCGGTCTCGGCGGTCTTCCGCGGCGTGCCCGCGCCGCACGAGGAGATCCTGCGCAAGCTTCAGGATTCACAACACAAACGGCGCACCTCGCAACCGAGCGCATCGAGTGCCGGGTGCATTTTTAAAAACCCGAAGGCATGTCCGGCGGGGAAGCTGGTGGACGAGCTTGGTTTGAAAAACTCGCGTGTGGGTCAGGCGCGAGTCTCCGAGGTGCACGGAAATTTTATCGTTAACGAAGGCGGCGCAACTGCTCTCGAGATGCTGGAGTTGATCGAGACCATCCAGCGGACGGCGCGGGCAAAGCGCGGCATCGAATTGGAAACGGAAGTACAAATCGTAGGGGAGTCGGCATGAGCGAGGCGCAAATTCCCATGCGTATCGCCGTCCTGAAAGGTGGTCCCGGCTCCGAACGCGATGTCTCTCTCGCAACCGGCGCTGGTGTCGCGAAAGCGCTGCGCTCGTTAGGCGCGGAAGTGATCGAGGTCGATGTGCGTGGCCCGGAGTTCGAGATTCCGCAGGATACAGGCATCGCTTTTATCGCCGTTCACGGAACGTTTGGCGAAGACGGCGAGATCCAATCCATTCTCGAAAAACGCGGCCTCGCTTACACTGGCGAAGGCGTCGAAGAAAGCCGGCTCGCGTTCGACAAAATTAAATCGAAGGAGGCGTTTGCTAAACACGGCGTCCGAACCCCGGAATGGGAAGTGATTCCTGCCGGCGAACGCCCCACATTTTCACTGCCCTACGTGATCAAAGCGCCGCGACAAGGATCGACCGTAGGCGTTTACATCGTAAAGGAAGATTCTGAAATCGCCGCCGCGACGGAGAACGTCGCGAAATACGATCGGGAATTCCTCGTCGAGAAATTTATTCCCGCCCGTGAACTCACGATTGGCGTTCTCGGCGACCTTGCCCTGCCCATCCTCGAAATAATCCCGAAAGGCGGCTTCTACGACTTCACAAATAAGTATCCATTTCTGAATCCGAACGCCGGTGGCGGAGCGGAGCACGTCTGTCCTGCGCACATTCCGGAAAAGGAAGCGCGCGACATTCAAGAACTGGCGTTGCGCGCGCATCGCGCCCTTGGTTTGAAAGTTTATTCGCGTGTCGATGTGATGCTTCCACACGACGGCGCGGCAACAGTTCTGGAAGTGAACACAATTCCGGGAATGACGGAGGCAAGTCTGTTACCGGAAGCCGCCGCCGCCGCGGGAATTGGCTACGCCGATCTGTGCGCGAAAATTATCGAGCTTTCGCTCGCTCGAACGAGAGGTGCGGGAAAATGAAAAAGGATCAGCGACCGCGCGCGCGAAATCAGCGCGTCTCCAACACGCGGCAGCGTCGTCATCAGCATCTGCTCGACGTAAAGGTGCGCTCGCACACAGCGTCGCAACTACGCAACCGGCGCATTCTCGTCGCGGTATCGAAATTTTTTCTCGCGGTCGTTGTTTGCGGAGGGCTCTACATCGGCGTGCGACTTGGCGCGAAGCGACTTTTTTTTGAGAACCCCGATTACCGGTTGAGTCAAATCGAGGTGCAATCGGATGGCACGCTGCAGCGCGATCAGATCTTGAAAACAGCAGACCTGCATGAAGGCGCAAACATTTTCAGTGTCAACCTCGCGCAAGTGCACGATGCGATTCAGCAGCTTCCTCAGGTCGATGAAGTGCAGGTCGTGCGGAAGATGCCGTCTGAGATCGACATTCGCATCATCGAACGCCGGCCGGTTGCGTGGATCACCTCCGAAAAGCAGGTCTCGGATCCTTTTGCCTCCGAAGTCGCCTTTCTTGTGGACGCGCGCGGCGTTCTCATGAAAGAAAAGAAATTGTTGCCGGAATATCTCGGACTTCCGCTGATTACGGGATGCTCGGGCGAATCGCTCGAGGCTGGCAAAGTCGTCGAATCGTTCGAAGCGAAAGCGGCCCTGGAATTGCTGCGCCTGAGCACGCGCAGTTTTATGCAAACGCGATTTCAGATCCGCGAGATCGATGTATCGAAAGGTTATTGCCTGATTGTCTCGGACAAAACGCACGCACGCGTCACTTTCGGCTTCGACAATCTCGAAGCGCAATTGCAGCGGCTCGAGCAGTTCCTCGTTTGGTCGGACGATTCGCAGCGGGAACTCGAAACGGTAAACCTGCTTGTGCAGCGCAACGTTCCCGTCACGTTCGCGAAGCCGGCGACGGAAGTGATTAATGAAACAATCGACCCAAATGAGACGCCGCGCATCATGAAGGCGATTCCCGTGGATCCCGTGGCTGCAGAAAGGCCGGCCGCGGCGCGCCCTTCCCCGAGGGAAAAGAGCGGCGAACAACCGTTTTCGATCCGGCGGGCGATACCGGTGCACAAGGGAAAAAAGGGATAATCAATGGCGAGTAGCGATTTGATGGTGGGGCTGGAAATTGGCACCTCGAAAATTTGCGTCGTCGTCGGCGAAGGCCGGCCGGACGGCACGATTAAAATTCTCGGTGTCGGCCAGGCTCCATCACGCGGTGTGCGCAAGGGCGAAATCGTCGATTTCGAAACGGCGATGAAATGCGTGCACGAAGCGGTCGTCGATGCGGAACAAAAAAGTGACGTCATGATTCGCAGCGTCTACGTCGGCGTCGCCGGCTCACATATTCAGAGTTTCAACAATCGCGGTTGCGTAATTCTGCCGGATGAGCGTGACGAGATCGACGACCAGGACATCGAAGACGTGAAGATCAGCGCGCGTGAAGTCAGCATTCCGGCGCCGAACGCCTTTTTGCACTCGATCATCCAGCATTATCACGTCGACGGGCAGGACGGCGTGCTCAATCCCGTCGGGATGCTCGGCCAAAAACTGGAAGCGGATTTCCATATCATCCACGGCATGCGGACGCGGATCCAGAATACGATTCGATGCGTCAAAGAACTGCCGCTGGAAGTCGAGGACGTTGTCTTCACGGCCCTGGCCTCCGCGCAGGTCGTGTTGACGCAGCACCAGAAAAATCTCGGCGCGCTTGTAATCGACATTGGAGGCGGCACGACGGATTACATTTTGTATGTCGACGGCGCGGTCAAGCAAAGCGGCACGCTCGGTGTCGGCGGCGATCACATAACTAATGACATTTCGATGGGACTTCGGATCCCGATGACGCGCGCGGAGAAATTAAAAATTGAAGAAGGAAGCGTGACTCTGGGGACGTGCCTGCCGGGCGAGACAGTTCTGCTGAAAGACGATTCAGGTTTCGCCGGAAAAGAAATAGAGCGCGAGACACTGAATACGATTGTTCACCTGCGGCTGCGTGAGACGTTCGAATTGCTCAAGCGCAAGCTCGAAGAGGAGCCCTTTATAAACTATATCGGGGAAGGTGTATTTATTACCGGAGGGTGCAGCCACTTGGGCGGCATCGATCACCTTGCAGAGGACATTTTCGACATGCCTGCACGCGTCGCGCACGCCCAGACGATGTCGGGCCTAACGAGTGCATTTGAGAACCCACAGTTTTCTGCCGCGATCGGTTTGATCAAGTACGCGCACGCCGTCCAGGCAGACAGACGCCCGCGGCGAGGCATCGGAAGGATTTTCGGAAAAATCTTCAACGGGATGCGATGACAAACATGGAATGCAACAGCGCGCCACACCTATGATCCAAGTAAGCCGTAACTACAGCTTGTCGGAAAAGAACGAGGAATTGATCGTCGTGAAGGTTGTCGGAATCGGCGGCGCCGGTTCGAACGCGCTCGACCGCGTGGTGCTCGACGGGCTCGATAAGGCCGACCTGATTGCGATGAACACGGACGCGCAGTCGCTCGCCAGTTCTGTGGCCGCGCATAAAGTGCAGCTTGGTCGAACACTGACGAGAGGGCTCGGTGCAGGGGGCGATCCAGAAGTTGGACTACACGCAGCAGAGGAATCTACGGATGAAATCCGACAGGCGCTTGCCGATGCGCGCGTGATTTTCATCTGCGCGGGCCTGGGAGGCGGTACCGGATCGGGCGCGGCGCCGCTTGTCGCGGAAATTGCACGCGAAACTGGCGCGCTCGTGGTCGCATTCGCGACGCTGCCGTTTTCGTTCGAAGGCAAACGCCGGACCGCGCAGGCCACTGAAGCCCTGATGCGATTGCACCAGTTCGCGGACGCAATAGTGTGTTTCGAAAACAACCGCATGGGCGATATCGTCGCGCCGAAAGCGGGAATCCATCAGGCGTTCGCGGCGGCCGACGTCACGATCAGCCAAAGCGTTCGCTGTATCGTTGGATTGATCCAAAGGCCGGGTCTGATCCGGATCGGGTTCGACGATTTACTGACGGCGCTTCAGGCCCCGAGCGGCCGCTGTCTTTTCGGTTACGGTGAGTCCGATTCCGATAACCGCGCGCACGACGCACTCACGCTCGCGCTGAAAAATCCACTAATGGATCGCGGACGAATGCTGTCCGAAGCCGCCAATGTGCTTGTGCATGTCGCAGGCGGCCCGGCGATGACGTTGTCCGAAGTCGAAGTGATGATGCAGGAACTCAATCGACACATCGGCGATCGGACGCAGATTCTTTTCGGGACATCGGTCGACGGGCGAATGGGCAATCGCCTCAGCGTAACGATCATTTCATCACTTTCTGCTGAAGACGATATTGCCGCACCATCGCAAACCGCAGTGCAAACGCGGCCAGCACGACGGAAGGCTGCCTCCAAGCCGGCAGCCCCAGTGCCCGAAACGGTCGCGCCGCCTCCGCCGCAAGAGCCGCTTTGGGAAGAGGCGCCGATCGCTCCTGCTGCGGAGTTAGTAGCTGACAATAGCGGGCCCCCGGAGCCGCCCGAGTTGATTGAATTCGTTGAGCCTGCGCCGGCGGTTTGCGCGGAAGAAGTCGTCGAACCGGAAAATGAACCAGA
>JBDUAZ010000008.1:0-5545 GCA_040004385.1 Chthoniobacterales bacterium
CGCGCGAGCCCCAGGGGAGAACTTCCGTTTGATTAATCCCAACCGCCCCTTCGAAATCGATCAATCTTATCGCGCCGCGATCTCGAAAAATGTGCGACGGCTTGCAATCGCGCCAGACCCATCCGGCCGCGTGCATTCTCGCCAGGACCGGCTCGAGTTGTTCCAGGAATTTTTGCGCGCGCCGCCAGGAAATTCTCGTAGGTTGAGTTCGATTTCGCGGCAGCAAGGGTCGGCCTTCGATTTTTTCCAAGACGAGGTAGCGGTTACGGTCGCGATTGAATTCCCGAAAAATTTCCGGCACGGGAATCCCCGCCGCGCGCAAAACGCGCAGGACGCGCGCTTCGCGGCTGACGCGCGCGAATCCATCTAGCCCGTCCCAGGCTGTCTCGCCGTGAGGCCGTCCTTCCTTGATGATCACGACGCGCGCGGGTGAGACGGAAAAATCAATCGCTTCATAGACACCGCCTTTGCCCCGCTGCGAAATCACCTTGAACGGAAGATAATCGGGAGCGAGCGGACCGACGGCGCGCACGCCATTTGCCTTGGCCTTCGTTCGTTGAAATGGATCCTCGATCCAGGCTGGAACGGCGCCGCCGAACGCGCGTTTATCGGAATGCGATTTGCCGGCCGGATCCCTGATCGTGCCGTTTACGTTTGCTCCATCGGGCCGGAACGATCCGTAGCGATAATAAACGATGCTGCCCATCCGATAGCGCTCGTCGAAGGGAATTTCCGGGCCGTGCAATTGATCGGTGGCGGCGTGAAGATTATGTCCCAGCTCGAGAGCCTCGCTCTTGGTGCGCGGATAGATTGTGATGAATTTGCCAACCTGCGAAAATCCGGAAAGGCCTGAGTTCAGCCGTGATAAGAACTCGAGGCTTGCCGGCACTTTAAAGAGGACATCGTGCACACGCAGAATTGGCCGCACGCGGGAGAACACAGCGCCGGCTGAGAGCGGCGTCGCCGAGACGTGAATCTTCCAGCCTTGGACCGGATCATCGCGACGTAATCGGCGCGAGTAACACCAATTTCCGCTCGCGATAGGCAGACGTTGCGCATGTCGCCGCCACTGCTCTCGCAATTTGCGCGCGATCTCGGCGGGCGTTGGGCCCGGGTTTATGTGCTTGCGTTTCTTAGACGTGCTCAGCGAAGTCAAGCAACATCAAAGTCGTAGGATTGGTCCTGTTGCACCCTGGGCCCGCAGCGCTCCGATTGAGCGCCAGCAATTCCGCTCGTTGCGGCTTGAAATGGGCCTCGACCATCGCAGCAGCGGCAGCGTCGCCTTTGCGCGCCTTGCGGACTTGACCGTGAATGAATTTCGCATAATCGGGGTCCGCCATGATTTTCTTTACGATTTTTTTGTGCGAATGCGGTTTGGCTGGTTTGGGGAATGTTTTTGCTGCCATAATATTAGTGTGGTTCGGTTGGGATTGGACGGTTTAAAGACGGCCGAGGGCAAGCTTTTTCGGACTCCTCGTCAACGGCGTGGAATCACTCGCGCGAGTAGTTTCTGGAAGCCGGGCTCGGCGCGAATGTTATCGAGCCCTGGATCGACCCTGATCCAAACGACCTGCAAAGAGCGTTGCTCAATGGCGGTTTCGAGCCAACGCAATGCGCTGGCGTTTTCGCGCGAAGCTGCGCAAATCACTGCCCTATCGTAGGGAGAACCCTGCGCCACCGTCGTCGCCGGAACTCGGCTCATTATTTTTTCCAATTCGGCTTTGTCGCCGGCGATGGCGTATATGTAGGCCAGTTCGAAAGTTCCCCAACCGGGTTCCTGTTCAATCTGCTTTTTAGCTGCCGCAATCGCCTCGGGGTAATTCCCGCGCAGAGCGTAAGCCTGCGCGAGCACCGAGAAGGCCGGCACGAAATTCGGCTGCAGATCAAGCGCTTCCCGGCCCTGCTTAATCGCCTCATCGTAGCGTCGTGTCATCAAGGAAATCTTGGCTTTGGCCGCTCGGATATTGGGTGAGATAGGATCCAGTTTCTGCGCAGCCTCGATGACCTGCAGCGCTTCGTCGGCGCGGCCAATTTCCGCGAGATGAAACGCGTACCAATGGCGCGCAGCCGCGCTGTTTGGGTCCAATTCGAGCGCCTTACGAAAATCGGCCTCCGCTGCCGGCCAATTCCATTCAAAATCCGTCAGCAACATCGCGCGCGAAATGTAGCCCGCAGCCAAATGATCATCGATCGCAATGGCCGCGGAAGCTTCCGGCCAGGCGCGCGTCGAGGCTTCCGCCGCCGAAATGGCTCCATATTCGCCCAGCAAGATATAGGAGTCCGCAATCCCGCTGTGTCCTAAAGCAAAGCGTGGGTCCTTTGTCACGGCCTGCTCGAAAAGAGCGCGCGCTTTTTCGATCGACTCCGCCGTGCGTTTGTTAAGAAAAAAGCGGCCGCGCAGGTACAAATCGTAGGCCTCGGGATCATACGTCGGGGGCTTGGACAGCTGCTTGCTCTCGGACAGATGTAATTCCACTCGCAGCGCGCTCGCCACCTTCTGCGCCAGATCATTTTGCAACGACATGAAATCCTCTTCGCCGGAATTGTAAGTCTCAGACCAAAGTTGATATCCATTCGTGACATCGATGAGTCGCGCATCCACGCGCACTCTGCCCACGCCGCGGCTCACGCTTCCCTCCAGCACGTGCATGACGTGGAGGACCCGCCCGACTTCGCGAACGTCCTCATATTTGTTTTTAAACACAAAGGCCGAAGTCCGTGCGCAGACGAAGAGCCCATGAATCTTCGAAAGAGAATTGATGATCTGCTCGCTGATTCCGTCGCTGAAATATTCCTGATCCTTCTCCCGGCTAAGATCGACAAAGGGCAAAACGGCGATGCTTTTTCCCGACAACCGGGGTGGGCCATAATGCTGGAAAGCCAGGAAGGCGACCACGGCCAACAAAACGCCGATAATGATAAAGTCCAGCTTGCGCCCAGTGCTGCGCGTAATCGACCTCCCCGCCATGACTTCCTCGGTGCGCACCAGCCCTTCAGGCGTAAGCTCAAAGGCCCAGGCCAGGACGAGCGCGACCGGGAAACCGAGCAGCAACACGATCACGACCATTCGGATCGCCCAATGGGGGACTTCGAAAAATGGAAAAACCTGCGTCGCAATCTGGACGACCAGCCAGCCCACCACCGCGTAGGCGACCGCGACTTTGTAGACGTTCCGCCGCTGAAGCTCGGCGAAAATCTTTTTTGGATTCACGGTGTCTCCCCGCGACTAACGAAATTGAGTCCTACCAGCGCTCTCTTCGGCTGACGAGTGAAAACACGCTGGGCTTAATCAGGCCGTAAGCGGCCGCGACCCGGAAAACTTCGTCGTCGGCCTTCCGTAAAGGCTGCGTTTACCTATAGCGGCGATCGTGACGGCAGATCGGGTTGCGAAACGAACAAAGCGCACCCGTTTCGCTACTTCACGCCTGTGGCAAACACCGTTTGAAAGTGCGGGCTCTCTTTCTCCCGCGCGACCACGCTTACTTCGATCTTCTCAAAGCCGCTTTCTTCCAACCATTGATGGAGCTGGACCTCGCTGAAGCCTAGCCAGTGGTCGGCGTAAAGCTCGCGAGCGCGCTCGAAATGATGACTGAGCAAATCGAGAATTACGATACGCCCTGCTTTTCTTAAAATGCGGTGCGCGCTGGCGATGGCGCGCTCGGGATGGATCGCGTGGTGCAGCGCCTGGCTCAAAATAGCCAGGTCGATTGTTCCTTTGCTGATCGGCGGATCTTCAATATCACCGAGCCGGTACTCGAGATTCGCAAAACCGTGTTTTTTTGCCAGCGCGGCGCCGAACTCCACCATCTTCGGGGCGTTATCGATGGCGATGACTTTCCCCGCATTGCGCGCGAGCAACTGGGATAAAGTCCCCTCACCCGCTCCGAGGTCTGCGACAGCGAGCGGCGGCAATAAACTGATCAGCGTATGCGCCAACGCCTGCCACGATCTGCCCGGCACGTAGCTGCGGCCGAATTTGCCCGCCAGTTGGTCGAAATACTCGCGCGCCTTGTCCTGGCGTTTGCGCAACGCGAGTTTCAGCGCTGTGCGGTCCCGCGCGGTTTCCGCCAGTTCGCGCGCAAGCGCCTTCGTGAGCTCGGTCACCTTAGCGCGCACCGGATCGCCGTTCGGAGTTGTCAATCCGTAATAAACGTTCTTGCCGGAACGGCGATCATCCACCACGCCCGCGCGTTTCAATTGCGCGAGGTGACTCGAAATTCGCGACTGTCCCATTCCCAAGATGTCCTGCAGCTCGGCAACGGAGAGCTTCTCCTGCTCCAAAAGTGCCAGCAACCGTAACCGCGTGGGATCGGCGAGCAGACGCAAAAAATTTACGGTTGACGCCATCGGATGAGGAAACGATACATCTACGTATCATGATTGGTCAATATGATCGGTCGTGATGTTTCGGTTACTCCACCCTAACTTCAACCTCTCTCCCCCTTCGCCCCATGCTCCGCCGTTTCATTTTTGCTTCCGAATCCGTTGGCGAAGGTCATCCGGATAAAGTCTGCGACACTATCTCCGACGCCGTCCTTGACGCCTGTCTCCGCCAGGATCGCAAAAGCCGCGTGGCCTGCGAAACCTACGCCAAGAGCAACGTCGTAATCGTCGGCGGCGAAATCACAATCCCGAATCTGCCGAAAACCAAGCACCTCGAGGATGTCATCCCGATCAATCAAATCGTGCGCGATACCGTGCGCGATATCGGTTACGTCCACGACGACGACGTGTTTCATGCGAAAAAGATTTTCGTAAACACTGTTATTACCGATCAGTCGCACGACATTTCGCAGGGCGTCGACGCCAGGAAAGCGAAAGGCAAGAAATCCTCCGAGCAGGGCGCGGGCGATCAGGGCCTCATGTTCGGCTTCGCGTGCGACGACACACCGGAACTCATGCCGGCGCCGATCATGTTCGCGCATCGACTCGGCCGGGAACTGACGCGCATTCGCAAAAGCGGGAAAGCGGAGTGGCTCCGGCCTGACGCAAAATCGCAAGTCTCTGTCATCTACGAAAACGGCAAACCGGTCGGCATTTCAAACGTTGTTATCTCCACCCAGCACACCGACGACATCGCCCACAAAGGGATCGAAAAATTTATTATCGAGAAGGTCATTCGCAAAATGCTTCCGAAATCGATGCTCAACGGTACGACCCAATTTTTAGTAAATCCGACCGGGCGCTTCGTTATCGGCGGACCGCAGGGAGACACAGGGCTGACGGGTCGTAAGATTATCGTCGACAGCTATGGCGGTTGGGGCCGGCATGGCGGCGGCGCATTCTCCGGCAAGGACCCAAGCAAGGTCGATCGCAGCGCCGCATACATGGGACGCTGGGTGGCGAAGAATGTGGTCGCAGCCGGGCTCGCGACACGCTGCGAGATTCAATTCGCCTACGCGATCGGCTATCCCGATCCGGTGAGCATGAACATCAACACCTTCGGCACGAACACCGTGGACGAGGAGTCGATCGAACGCGCCGTTAATCGCACTTTTTCCTTCAAACCTGCTGAGATCATCCAGCAGCTCGATTTGCTCCGACC
>JBDUAZ010000135.1:0-5413 GCA_040004385.1 Chthoniobacterales bacterium
GGGTAGTAACCCCAACCTGAACTGTAACCCCAGCCTGGAAAGGCGCCGATGAGCAGCAGGATGAGGATGATGAGTAGGATGTTCCGCATGGCCGGAGACTAGGATACTGAACGCACCTGTGACAATGCTTTTCTGCGAAAGCTCGCGTTGCAATCACGGGCGCAGAATTGGAAAAGCCTTGCAGCGGATTTGCTGCCTTCTATCGTTTCGCGCAGTCCTGATCTCACCACGACGACGGATCGCGGTGATTGGCTGTCCAGCCCTCAAAATCCATGGCGAACACAATTCTCGTCGGCGCGCAGTGGGGCGACGAAGGCAAAGGCAAGATCATCGACGTGCTCACCGCGAAAGCCGATATCGTGGTGCGGAGCCAGGGCGGGAACAACGCAGGTCACACCGTCATTCACGGCGGGAAGACCTACATTTTGCACCTGATTCCTTCGGGCATTCTACGACGCGGGAAGGTTTGTGTGATCGGTAACGGCGTGGTGATCGATCCGGTCGCGCTTGTGGGCGAGATCGATGGGCTTTGCGCTGCGGGCGTTCGAATTGGCAAGAACCTGATGATCAGCGATTCGGCGCATCTCGTCCTGCCCTATCACCGCTCGTTAGACGAACAGCGCGAGCGCCGGAAAGGCCGCGCGAAAATCGGAACGACGAAGCGCGGCATTGGGCCGGCCTACGGAGACAAAGCGGCGAGAACCGGCCTCCGCGTTTCGGATTTGATGCAGCCGGATTTATTTTCGGAAAAGCTGAAAGTAAAGATCCGCGAGAATAACAGCATTCTAAAGGCCTTCGGCGCGAAGCCGATTAGTTTCAGGGACGTGAACGCGACCTACCGCAAGGCTGGTCAACGCTTGCAGCCGTTTGTCACCAACACGGTCGTTTACCTCCACCACGCGCTTCAGCATGGGAAAGAAATTCTCTTCGAAGGCGCGCAAGGAACGTTTCTCGACATCGACCACGGCACGTATCCCTACGTGACTTCATCGAACACGACAGCGGGCGGCGCCTGCACGGGATCTGGCGTTCCGCCGCACCGAATGGATTTGGTCATGGGCGTGGTAAAAGCCTACACCACACGCGTGGGCGAGGGGGCGCTGCCGACCGAAGACGCGGCACTCGGGGAGATGTTGCACGCGATGGGCCGCGAGTTTGGCGCGGTGACCGGGCGGGCGCGCCGGTGCGGCTGGTTCGACGCAGTGGCAGCGCATTATGCGACGATGATCAACGGGATCGATGAGTTGGCGATCACGAATCTGGATGGGTTGGATGACGTTGATCCGATTCGGGTTTGCGTCGGTTACCGGTTGAATGGCAAACGCCTCAAAGTTCCTCCATGTGATGCGCGCGAACTGGAAAATTGCGAGCCTGTTTACAAGAACTTTAGAGGCTGGAATAAATCTACGCGTTTGGCCAAACGATTTGCAGACCTCCCCAGAGCAGCAAGAGATTACGTGAAGGAAATCTCCGAGTTAACGGGCGCAAAACTCAAGATCATCAGTGTCGGGCCGACCCGCGACGAAACGATCATTCTTTGATCTCGAAAATGCCTGCGCCGACATCCGTTCCTCGTCACATCGCGATCATCATGGACGGAAACGGCCGGTGGGCGCGCAGCCGCAATCTCCCGCGGATCAAAGGGCACGAGAAGGGCGCCGATGCTGTACGGGCGTGCGTGGAGGCGTGCGGCGAACTGAAGGTGGATTTCCTAACGCTCTACGCGTTTTCGGCTGAAAACTGGCAGCGACCGAAGACCGAGGTGTTTGCGCTGATGCGCTTACTCGAGCGTTTTTTAAAAGAGAAGACGCCGGAGTTAATCGAAAAAAATGTTCGCCTGCAGGCGATCGGCCGGTTAACCGATCTTCCCTCTGGCTGCCAGAAACAGCTGCACGAATCAATCGAACGCACGTCGACGAAGACCGGGCTGACATTGATCCTCGCACTGAGCTATGGCGGAAGGCTTGAGATTATCGATGGAATCAAGAGTTTACTGCACGAAATCGAGGCCGGTCACATCGACAAAGCGATGATCGACGTTGAGATGTTTAGCAAACACCTCTATACGCGCTACTACCCGGATCCCGACCTTCTCATCCGCACCTCGGGCGAGATGCGATTGTCGAATTTCCTGCTCTGGCAGTTGTCCTACACTGAGATGTACGTAACGCCGAAGCTCTGGCCGGATTTTACGAAACAGGATCTCTTCGATGCAGTGAAAGATTTCGGACTCCGGCAGCGTCGCTACGGATTGGTTTGAGCGGCAGTTGCTCACCGACATCAGACGAATGCTTCTGCGACCGAGTCGGCCAGCAACTCCCCTTTTGGCGTGAGGACGTAGCGGCCGTTCGTCTTACGCAAAAGGCTCAGTCTTAGAAACTCATCGACCTCTTCGGCCTGGTCTTCCAGCCAGGCGACCGGCACACCCGTATTCGTACGCAAAAGCAATGCGATCTTCTCGCCGCGCTTCATTTTCTCCGACAGCTGTTCTGTGGATGCGACGGCCGATTCACCGTTGAGGAGCCGATCCGCGTAGCCGCGATAATCGCAAATATTTTGCCGCCGCTCAAAGCCCACAGTCGAGAACGCGGAAGGCCCGATACCCAGGTAATCCTCGCCCGCCCAGTAACCGCGATTGTGCAACGATGCGTAGCCATTGCGCGCGTAGTTTGAAGTCTCGTAATGCTCGTACCCGGCCCCCTCAAGTAGTCGCGATGCTGTCACGAAAAACTCCGCATCGGATTCGCTTTCTTGACGGAATTCGCCCCGCGCCTGGCGCGCGAAAAACTCGGTGTCTTCCTCGTAGGTTAGGCAGTAGGCGGAGATGTGTTCCGGCTGGAGCGCGACCGTTTTGTCCAACGTTTCCTGCCACTCAGCTATCGATTGTCCGGGCAGACCGAACATCAGGTCGATATTAAGATTCTGGAATCCCGCGTCCCGCAAGATATTCACGGAAGCTTCCGCATGAGCGGCGTCGTGCTCGCGACCGAGCAGCCGTAGCAATCGATCGTTCCATGATTGGACCCCGAGGCTGATGCGGGTCACTCCAGCCCGCTTCATCATGGCGGCTTTGCGAGGCGAAACGCTGCCAGGATTCGCCTCTACCGTCCACTCGTGCAGTGCGCTGAAGTTAAGCCGTTCACGAAAGCCGCTCAGCACATATTCCAGCTGTTCAGTGGACAACGCGGTCGGAGTGCCACCGCCAAAGAAAATTGTCTCAGGGCGCAGGTCGAGCATTTCGCACTGTTGGTTGAGCTCGCGCAAGACGGCGTCGCAAAACCGTTGTGTTTGCGCGGGGTCGGCGCGCTCTTTGTAGAATGCGCAATAGGGACAAATCCGCGCGCAAAACGGAATATGAACGTAAATGTGAGTGAGGATCGGAGACAAAATCGCGGGCTCGATGGGCGTGCGGTGCGTGAACGCGTGCGCGCATTTGTCGATTTCGCCCTCCGTCGTAACGTGCGTCTCCACCGGCCAAACTTCGTGCTGATCCGCCTCTTCGCTTTGATTTTTTTGTGCAGCGGCGCCGCGGCTCTCGCCGAAAGCGCCGCGGTTTCGCCAGCCAGATCAATTGTATGCGCAGCGCACGACCGTGCGGCGATCAAGGACTTTCGGACGAATTCCACTGTTGTTCGCGCAATGGTCGATCGCCTCGTCCTCACCCTCGCGGGCGAACATGATCTCGCAAAAGCGTGGCGCTCACTGGTCACTCCTGCGGACGTTGTCGGAATCAAAATGTCCACGGCCGGGGGCCCGCTTTTTTCCACACACCGCGACGTGGTGAACGCGATCGCGGATGGTCTTGCGCTCGCGGGTGTTTCGCGTCAGAACATAATCGTGTGGGACCGCTCGTTAGGCGGAATTAAAGAAGCGGGATTTCGGCCCGGTGCTGAGGGTTACCAGCTGCTCTCGATATCGCCGCGCGATGGCTACGATCTCAAAGCTGCATTCACCGCGCCGATCCTGGGCAAACTCGTTTGGGGCGATCTTCAATACCGGTCGGATCGGGGAACGATGCCGTTGCTTTCCGACAACGGAAACACAAGTGACGAAAGTCATTTCTGCCGCATCGTCTCAAGTCGCGTCACGAAAATCATTAACGTCCCTGTGATGAGCGATAGCACGACGAATGGAATCGCTGGCTGTCTTTACAATGCCACGATTCCCAACGTCGATAACTGGCGTCGCTTTGCGCAGGCGAATCGCTTTGGAGCATCCGGTATTGCCGAAATCTATAGTAATCCACTTATTCGCAAGAAAGTGGTGCTCAACATCATGGACGGCTTGATTGCGCAGTACGCGGGCGGACCGCAATTTGAACCGAATTTTTCTCTGCATTTCGCGACCTTGTTCGCGAGTAAAGATCCGGTTGCGATCGATTCGCTCGCGCTAAAGCAAATCGAGCAGTGGCGTGCAAACGCGAAATTCCCGCCAGCGGAGCCGCTGGCTGTCCACGTACGAATTGCGGAGCAGATGGGCGTCGGCATCGCCAACCCGGCGCGAATCGAAGTGAGAAACCTCAACCGATGAGCATGCCTCGAGAGCTGCAGTTGCGTGAAATCAGTGAAGATATTCTCCGATCTGTCTCTCGATCGTTTTATCTCTCGATCCGGTGGTTGCCGGCCGCACTGCGCGAACCGATCGGCCTGGCATATCTGCTTGCTCGGGCAACCGACACAATCGCCGATACGAGTGAAATCAGCGTCGCGACGCGCAAATCGCAATTGGAGGTTCTGGCAGAGGCAATCCAGGGCAAACGTTCGCCGGATCAAACGGTCGACCTCGCAAGCACAGTCGCGCCCTTACAATCGAACAGTTCAGAGAGGGCATTGATCGAAGCGGTTCCGCGCTGCCTGAGATGGTTACAATCGCTCGAGCGCCGCGATCGCGAGGAAGTGCAGAACGTTCTGGAAAAAATCAATCGCGGCCAAGCGCTGGACCTGACCCGGTTCGGCGACGCCCACAACGTTCAAGCTCTTCACACTGCCGCCGACCTGGACGAATACACTTATCTCGTTGCCGGCTGCGTGGGCGAATTCTGGACACGGGTTTGCTTTATGCATGTCAACTTTTCGAAGCGGCCGGCGGATGAAATGATCAGACTTGGTGTCCAATACGGCCGCGGCCTGCAGCTGATTAATATTTTGCGCGACATCGGGACCGATGTGCGCGCGGGCCGCTGTTACCTGCCGCTCGATGAGTTGCAGTCGTTAGGCGTTCGGCCGGGAAATATTTTACGCGATGGATCAGGCGCGGGGCCGGTCCTGGCGAAATGGCGACAGAAAGCCCGTGATGGGATTGCCGCGGGCTTGGAATATGCCTGCGAAATTCGAAATGCCCGGGTGCGATTTGCGACTGCGTTACCGGCCCTTATTGGGACTCGCACGCTTACGCTCCTCGATAAAGCCGGAGC
>JBDUAZ010000050.1:0-5402 GCA_040004385.1 Chthoniobacterales bacterium
GATAAAGTTCGCGAAACATGGCGACAACGGAAACCGCACGCGTCCCGGAAGAGCTTACCGGCCGTCCCCGTCGCACTCCGGTCGGCAAAATTGGTTTGCGCCAGACGTTCCGTGCGCTGCGTCATCGCAATTACCGGCTCTTTTTTTATGGCCAGCTTGTTTCGCTGATCGGCACGTGGATGCAGCAGACGGCGATGAGCTGGCTTGTCTATCAGATCACCGGCTCGAAGCTTTTGCTGGGGGTTGTGGCGGCGGTGGGCTCCGCGCCGATGATGTTTTTTTCGCTCTGGGGTGGTTCGCTCGCTGACCGTTATCCAAAGCGAACGATTCTTGTCTGGACGCAAACCGCGCAGATGATTCCGGCCTTCCTTCTCGCTGCAATGGCCTGGGCGGGGGTTGCGACGCCGTGGCTGATCATCGCGATCGCGGCAGTCAACGGCATCGCGATGGGCTTCGATCTTCCAGCGCGACAGGCATTCACCGTCGAGATGGCGAGCCGCGAAGATCTGCTCAATGCGGTTTCGTTAAACAGCTCGATCTTCAATGGCGCGCGCGTCGTCGGCCCATCGATCGCCGGATTGATCATCGGCAGTTTCGGAACGGCGATGTGCTTTTTGCTCAACGGTCTCAGCTTCGTCGCGGTGATTGCGGGCTTATTGATGATGCGTTTGCCGGCACACGTTCCACTGGGCGCGGAGGCCGCGGCGCAAGCGAATGCGCTGAGTGGATTGAGCTACGTGCGGGAACATCCTCGAGTGCGGACGATTCTCGGTCTGCTCGGCACTGTCGGTGTCTTCGGCTGGTCGTATGCGGTGCTCATGCCGGCTTTCGCGCGAGACGTGTTTGGTCTCGGCGCCGATGGTTACGGCGTGCTGATGTCCGCGAGCGGAATCGGTGCCCTTATCGGTGCACTCACTGTCGCGACGGCGGGACATGCATTTCCGCAGCGCACCGTCGCCCTTGGTGGCGTCTGGATTTTCTCCGCCGCTTTGTTTGCATTCGCGTGCACGCGAAATTTCTATCTCGCGCTGGTCTTCCTCACGCTCGGCGGCTTCGGCATGCTGCTTTTTTTCTCAACCTCAAACACCGTGCTGCAGACCATCGTGCCCGACGAAATGCGCGGCCGCGTGATGGGCGTGTGGGGATTAATTTTCGGCGCCATGATCCCGCTCGGCAGCCTCGAGGCCGGTTCGCTCGCACATTACGTCGGCGAGAAAATCACGCTGGGACTGGGCGCAGTGATTTGCGCGATCGCCGCTCTTGTTACACTGCTTGCGATCAGAAGGCGCGAGGCCGAACTCAAGGAGGCGCCGTAGCGCCCGTGCGGTTTCCCCATTCGCCCGCAATTCGTTAGACGAAGTCAGCCCGCGGCGGCGTCTGTTTAGTGTGAGGAGCGCTGCGTCGTGCGTCCGCCCGCCAATTGCGTTTTGCGACGCACGCGAAATTATTGAATCCAAACCGCGCGCTGCCGCATCTCACCGATGAGATGAATGCAAACGTGGGCCGCGGCTCGTCCTCTTCCCCGTGATGCCGCACCAGCAATAACCAAAACTTCCCATGCTTTTAGAATCTTTCCGCCAGGACGTCCGCGTCGGTCTCCGTGTTCTTATCAAGGAGAAATCATTTTGTTTCCTCGCTGTCCTTGTGCTCGCGCTCGGCATTTGCGGCGTGACGACGCAGTTCGCGATCGTGAACGCATTTGTGCTGCGCGGATTTTCGTTTCCTCACCCCGAGCAACTGATGAACGTCGGGTTGATCGATCCTCAGGGGACCCCGCAGAATAATAATTTTGGCGCGGGCAACATTCCGTCAGCGCAGGACTACGAGGACCTTCGCGCGGCCCAGCAATCGTTCGCCCAGATGTCCGCCTTTCTCAACGGCTCGACGATTAACGTTTCCTACAAAAACAATCCCCAGCGTTATACGGGCGGTTATGTTACCGACGAATTCTTCAAGATCGTCGGCGTTTCACCCATTTTGGGCCGCGATTTCACCGCTGAGGATAACAAACCCGGCGCCGAAAAGGTCGCGATTCTCGGTCATGAAATCTGGAAGCGGGACTTCGATGGCGACCCGAAAATTGTCGGTCAGGCCGTCCGGATCAACGGACGCGCGGCCACCGTCATCGGAGTGATGCCGGCAGGATTTAAATTTCCGATTAGCGAAGAGCTTTGGGTGCCGCTCTTTAATGAGTTTCCGATCAAACCGCGCGGCGATCCTTCGGCTTCAGGCCCGCAGATCATGGGTCGCCTCAAGACGGGCGTTAGCCTCGATCAGGTGAACGCCGAGTTCGCCGGGCTCGCAAAACGTCTCGCGAAAGACAATCCGAAAACGAATGGCCAGCTCGTTTCCGCAAGCGTTCAGCCCCTTATAAACGCATTCACCGGCCCGCAACTGCGTCAGACAATTTATGCGATGCTCGGCGCCGTGATCGTCGTCCTCGTGATCGCATGCGTAAACGTGATGAACATGCAGTTTGGGCGCGCGGCACTGCGCGCGAAGGAGCTTGCCATTCGCGGCGCACTCGGCGCCACGCGCTGGAGACTCGTCAGGCAAATGTTGACGGAAAGTTTTCTCGTCGCCTCGATGGGCGCCGCCGCCGGCGTGCTGCTGGCTTACTGGGCGATTGCGCTGCTCATTCGGGCGATAAGCGCCCTGCCGTTTCCATTGCCATATTGGGTCCAATTCAAAATCGATGGGCCAGTCCTCGCGTTTACCGTGGTTATCGTGCTGGTGGCAACACTCGTCTCAGGTCTGATCCCCGCGATTCTGAGTGCCCGTGCGAATACCGCTGAAATGATGAAAGAAGGCGGCCGTGGAAATTCGAGCCGCTTCGTCAACATCATTACACGGCTCCTGGTGGTGGGGCAGATTGCGTTGACGGCCGCGCTCCTGATCGCGGCGGCGCTGCAAATCAAATCGATTCGCAACCAGAACAGACTCAACTATGGCTACGATGAAAATGGGGTCTACTGCGCGCGGGTTGCGTTGTTTGACGGCGATTATCCGACAACCGAAGCGCGCCAGCAGTTTTTTACGCGCGCGTTACTTGCGTTGCGCAGCGATCCGGCCTTCGAATCCGCGGCGATGACGGGCCGTTTTCGCATGACCTTCGGCGGCTTCGGTCAATACGAGGTCGACGGCAAGACCTACGTGACTGACCGAGACCGGCCGCAAGGCAACTTCGAGTTCGTTTCCGACGGCTATTTCGCGACAGTTGGTTTGAAGATAGTGGAAGGCCGCGACTTCACGATCGATGACAATGACGCAAAGCAGCCCGTCGCCATCGTGAACGCGAGTTTCGCGCAGAAATATTTCGGACACGACAGTCCGCTCGGGCGCCGGGTCCGAATCTTTAGTCCGGCCCAACCGCAGCCCTGGCGGACGGTGGTCGGTGTGGTTCCCGACACGCTCATGCAGGGCCCGTTTAATCAGGAGACAGACAACAGCGGTTTTTATGTTCCGATCCTCGGTGTGCCCCCAGCGCCGCAGTTCGTGACCGTGGTCGTGAGGCCGCACCCGGGACAGAGCGCGCAAACTCTGGCGGCGCCACTCGGGAAAGCCGTCGCTAAGCTGGACGCGAACCTGCCAACTTATTTCGGCGGAACTCCGGCGCGATTGCATGACGAAATCCTTGGGTCAAACCGGATCGTCGCCAACCTCTTTACGATTTTTGGGGTGGCCGCGGTCGTGTTGGCGGCGGTCGGTCTCTATGGCGTGATGAGTTTCTCCGTCAATCAACGGACTCAGGAATTCGGAATCCGTATGGCGCTCGGAGCAGATGCGCGCCGGATTTTGCGCCTCGTCATGACCCAAGGCGCGTGGCAACTCGTGATTGGTCTGGCGATTGGCGTCGGCGCATCTGCGCTTCTTCTTGGAGTGCTCGCAGCCGCCGTCCTGCAAAATATTTTGTTCAAGGTGAACGCGCTCGACCCGCTCATTTACAGCTCAGTCGCAGCACTCCTTACGGCTGTTGCGGCGGCGGCGTGCTTCGTTCCCGCACTTCGCGCGACGCGGGTAAACCCGATGATCGCATTACGCGCCGAGTAATTAAGCGATCTGGCAACAACTTGCTTCCGCCGGTTGGCAGCAGGCAGTCGCTTCAACTCGAGCGCCACTCCGGTCACGGGCTTTGCATGTCGTGCCGGGCGGTTGCAGCAGGACCATGACCCGGTCCTCAGCCTCCGTGACGGACGCAACGTGATACATCGACGGGAAGACACTCTCATCTCCGTACTCTACTCGCACCTCGGCGCCGAAATTCAGTGGAACGAGGCCACCTACCTTGTCGAAGATTGCGAGAAACTTCCCGGCTTTCATGTACTCATTATCAGGCTCTGCCGGCACCCAGAGCTGCACGATTGTCTCTTCCCAGTGGTTTAGCTGACCACCGCAATCGACCGTGTCGTAATGGGCCGCTTTAATTTCTGTAAGGTGATAGCCGCGATGCACTGAATCGCCTGCGGCATTCCTAAAGACGAGACGCTTTTTCGGCGAGCGCCGTAACGCTGAGACAAACTCATCCGTTCTCATTTCCGATCCTTTCGTGATTGTTTCCTGGTTTCCCGAGCAGCGGTCTCGCAGCACACTCTTTTTAGCTTCTTCAGGTCGCGTGCCATCGGCGGCTCATGCGCCATCCACGCGCGCACCGCCATCAAAACGTGGCGCACAGCTGGATGCGGATGTTCCACCTGCCGGTAATGCATCCATTTTCCCTCGCGTCGGGCATCGACCAATCCTGCCCGTCTCAGATAGGCGAGATGTCGCGATACCTTCGGCTGCACGATCGCGAGCGTGCTCGCGAGATCGCAAACACAAACTTCTCCCTTTGCCAGCAGGTTCAAAAGGCGCAGGCGCGTCGGATCCGAGAGTGTTTTAAAAACCCTCGGAGCAGACGCCGTTATCCGTTGCTTCACTCCGTATACATATATGCATATACATATATGTCAAACGATACTGGAGTCACCAGAACAACAGGGCCGCGCTCTTGCGCGTGACAGATCGAATCGGAACCGAATGCAAGGCTACACTGCATCCCAGCACGGCTGTAAGACCGAGTAAAATCATCGTCCACAACCCGGCGTTGAAGGATGAAACCGAACCGTCGGCTAAACCAACGAAGAAGAATCCGAGGACGATGGCCGCGACGACAGCGTCAGCCGCCCACAGGATCTAAAACTTCATGGATTGGTAGTATCAGGAGGCGGCAGATGACAATCTCAAGGAACAGATCGATCGCTTGACGGGCTCGCCGGCGGCAGACCTCCTAGATCTCCGAAAAAAATTGATTCGCTCCATTTCTAGCTGATAATGTGCGCTCAGCGAGTTAATTCGACTCGCTTTCCTTAGTCGCACAACCTCTATGAAAAAACCTTCACGTTCGCGCTCTGCATTCTTCCGTC
>JBDUAZ010000064.1:0-5387 GCA_040004385.1 Chthoniobacterales bacterium
GTTGCGCTAGGCTTTACGGCAGATCAATTTAGGCAGCTCGCCCCCTTGGTCGGTTTCAAGGATCAAGTCCTGCGGGTCGTGAGCGTCGGCAAATCAGGAAACGTTTCGCGCATGGTGCGGATGATCGTCCGGCGAGAGGGAAACGTTGCGCAATTAATCACATGGAAGGAGCTTTGATATCGAAACCGCACGTCAGCCGGTGTTCGTAATCCCTTCCGCGAAAGGGTGGAACATTGTGCGCTTCGCGGAGCACGGCGGCGCATGGGATGTGCGCGGCGTCGCGTCGCTGGAGGAGGCCGCTCTGCTTTTGCGCAGTGACGATGACTTTGTGCTCGGCCTGCCGGTCTCGGCCGTACTCGCGCAACGGCTTCGCCTGCCCACGGTCGAGGAGGGAGAGTTCCGCGACATGGTACGCATCCAAATCGAGAAGGCGCTGCCATTCTCCGCTGAGGAAGTGACGACGGATTTCGAAGTCGTGGGACGGAATGGCGAAGGTAGTGTGATCTCAGCGGTCGCGGTACATAATGAAAAACTTTCCGAGCTGGCGCTGCCGTTGATTTCGCGTTGGCTAATTCCGAGCCAGGTCACGGTGTATGCTGCACAACGCGCTGCGACGCATGCGCCGGCCGGCTCGGTCTTGTCGATCTACCCGGAATCGAACGCGACTGTGTGCGCGATTTGTGAGGAGGGAAAGGTCACCTTCACGCGAACGTTAGAGGGAACGGAAACGTCACAACTGCAGCGTGACCTGCCGCAGCTGGCCTTGAGCGCGGAGTTGCAAGGCATCAACACTTCGTTCGCGAGTGTCTTGCTCGACGAGAGTTTGTACGAATCACGCAGCACGGTGCAGGATTTGTTCGCGACACGCACCGATTTGATCGCGGTCGAAGCGCCGCCCGCGCGTGTAAAGCTGAATTTATTGCCGGAAAGCTGGCGGCAACGGCGAGCACAGCTCCTGAGACATAACGAGTGGCGAAAGCGACTCCTCTGGGCTGGCGTGGCATACGCTACGTTGCTGATCTTGTTTTTTCTGTCCCTCGGTGTGCTGTCGTTTCAGGCGGGCGCGCTGAAGCGGACAATAGCTCGCGACGCTCCCAAGATCGAATTCGTGAAGAAGGCGGAAGGACGATGGAAGGCACTCGCCCCGGCGATCGATCCGCACTACTACCCGATCGAAGTGCTGCTCAATCTCTCCAACAGCCTGCCGTCGGCGGATGTGCATATCACGGGATTCAGTCAGTCGGCGCGCCAGATTTCTGTCGATGGTGAAGCGAATTCAGCGGCGCTCGTTTACCAATTCGCCGAGAAGGTGAAAAAGAATCCGGAGCTGCAAACATTTCAGTTCGATCTGGCCACTCCCCGAATTTTGCCTAACGATCACGCGCAATTCCGTCTGGAGGGCAAACCTCGATGAACATTCGAGAATCGTACCAACGGCTTAATTCGCGGGAACGGATTCTCGCGGCAATTGTGGCGGGCGCGATCCTGTTACTCGTCAACATATTGATCTGGAGTTCGCTCCTCGGTGCGCTTGGCCGGACACGCGCCCAGCTCGCCACAATGAAGGCCTCGCGCGCGACGCAGAAAATTTACATTAAAGAACGGGCACTCTGGGAAAAACGCGATAAGTGGCTGAGCGAACATCAACCTCTCTCGAAGGGTCCGGGCGAAGCATCCACGCTGCTCGACGGGATTAAGCAAATCGCTGGGAAGCACAACATTTTGATCGAGAACCCCGCGATCGGCGCGAGTGATTCGACTCCGGATCACCAGGGCGTCTTTGCATCGATCGAAACGAAAAGCCCGTGGGCGCCGCTCGTTCATTTTCTCTATGACGTGCAGCAACCCGAATCATTTATTGTCTTCGAAAACGTAAACCTTCAGATCGATAGCGCGGACCCCACGATGATGCGCGGGAAATTTAAGATCGCGCGCTGGCTCGCCCCTCAAGGCAGAAAGTAACCTTTTGAACGTGAAAAACATTCTGCTCGTCGCGCTCCTCGGAATCGCTTCCAGCGCCGTATCGTTTGCCGCCGATGAGATCCCGAAATCGGCGCCGTTCGCGCGATATCAGGTGATGCTTGATCGCTCGCCATTTGCCGTTGCCACGGCGGTCGCAGCGCCGGCTTCCGCTCCCTTCGCGAAGGACCTTTACATCGCCAACGCGGCGCACTCACCGGAGGGTGATCTCGTGACTCTCGCGTCGAGCGCGGATAAAAATTTTAAAAAGTATCTGACAACGACAGCGTCGGTCGATGGCTACAGCATTTCGAGCATGGAATGGTCCGAGAAAGTGGGCGCGACAAAAGTCACGATCGCAAAAGAGGGACAGTTCGCGGCGCTGACGTTCAATCAGGCGCTGCTAAGTCAGCCGCTCGCGAACGCTTCCTCTCCGGGAGTGCCGCCACCGCAGCCGAAGCAACCGCCCATTACCGCGCCTCAATTGCTGCCGGGACAGAGCGGAATCGTTCTGCCGAATATCGGCAGCGTGCAGCCGGGTGCGATTGCATCGCCCTATAGGATCAAGCCAATGCCGGTGCCGTCTTTGCCGACGCCGCCTCCTCGAGTTCGCGGCGTTATCCGACGCAACCGAACGAGTCCTGCGCCCATTCAATCGCCGCAGTCCGAGTTGGACTAGCGGCGTCAACTGGCGTTAGTTTCCCCAATCGTCGTCCGGCGTGTCCGGCTTGCGATCGGGTCCTGCGGAATAAAGGTCATAGCCATTGGAATTCCGGCGTCCGGGAGAAAGGTAGATGTACTCGTTCCCCCAGGGGTCTTTCGGTACGCCATCGAGTAATTGTGTCCAGCGCGTCGGCCGCGGATCGGATTCCGGCGGTGCGACGAGTGCACTCAATCCTTGTTCGCCCGTCGGCACGAAACCGTTCAAGCTTTCGTAGAGCTTCAGCTGTGTCTTAATGCTTTGGATCGAGCTTTGGACGGCAACACCGCGGCTCACTTCGACGTTACCGCGCAGTTTGTAAATCGCGGTGCCGAGGAGAAGGGCGATAATCGTCACCACCAGCATGATCTCGAGCAGCGTGAAAGCGTTTTCTCGTTTTTTCATAGGTTATTTCGCATCCGACTGCAGTTGATAGTCAGATTTGTCCCAAAGATATTTTAATTGGATCTGCGTGGCGCGGATTGCTGAAGCAGCGGTGCCCGCGCCGCCAATTATCAAGAGGTCATTTGTTCCCGGCCGCAAGCTGGCTGGCGGGACGATTTTCTGCGCGCGGAGCCATCCCGTATATTGAAAACGCATCTGCCTAACGAGTGGTGTCATCTGGCCGCGGTAAGCAGGGTCTGCGAGTTCCGGTAGCGTCAGGGAAACAGGTCCGAGGCTCTCTCCGTTCAGATATAATTCGGGAGGCGCATCAATGTTCGGGCTTGCTACCTCGAAAGAGACAAGAGCGACGAGCGGCTGTGATTCAATACCGAACTGGAACGCTGCACCGGTCTGCACGCTGGCGCCGATGCGAATTGTCTCAGAAGCCAGTGTCGCCGTCACGGTTCCGAACACTTCGGTGTCGGTATTCGGCGCGTGCAACGGCGCGGCTGCCGCGAACGGTTCCGGGATAAGGTCTCGGTGCTGCGCGCTCAGCGGGTGCAGCACTTCGCTGCTCGCCATCCAGTCCAGATACGCGCCGCGTATCGTCGCGCCATCACCCGGCACCTCGACGTCGATCGTCGACACGCCGGTCATTGGAACCATGACAGTGTCGGAACTGGGAAGATCCACACCGAGCCCGAGCGGGCCCGATTGGAGCACTTGCGTTCCTGATTCGTCCCATGCGACAAGGTCCGGCTGCCGATCGGGTTTATCGTCAAAGAATAACCGGAACATCAGGACCTGGAGCTCGGGGCGCGGGGCTGTCAGGCGGATACGGAAAATGGTTTTTGCGGGCAGTCCGGCTTGCGCTTGCGGCGTCACTGTGGTGACCGCTTCGACCCACGGTGGTGCGACCTGCGCCTTGGAATTCGCGGGCGAAAACTGTCGCAGATCGAGCCAGGCGCTCTCGACATGTCCGCTGACCGGCGCTTGCGATTTCTGCGGCAACGCATCAACCACTGCTTCCTGCGAGTAAATCGCCGGCGTTCCAGAAAGTAGGAAAGCGAACGCGAGAACGCGAGTGAGCATGCGACGCAAAGAGATTACCTCAGTGAGGTCGGAACTGCAAACTATGAGTCATCTCGAACACTGCCGACAGAATGCTGAAAACTACAAAGCCGACGACCACCGCAATTAAAACGATGATGACCGGCGGAATCAGGGCCGAGATAATCTTGACGGTCCGGTCCAACTCGCGCTCGTAGACATCCGCGATGGCTTGCATCGTCTGCGCGAAGTGGCCGGTTTGTTCGCCCACCGCCATCATATCGGTGAACAAATCAGGAAAGAGATGTTGGGCGGTGAGCGCGGTCGATAACGTCGCTCCATCGATCACGTCGCGCCGCACGTCGGCCAGCTTAATTTCGAGGTAGCGATTGCCGGCAATCTCCGTCACGAGATCTATCGCCTTAAGGAGAGGAATGCCGTTCTCCATTAGCGTGCCGAGCGTCCGCGAAAATTGCGCGTAATAGCGGTGCCGAATAATGCGCCCGTAGCCAGGGACAAAGAGCCGGAACCGGTCCCACGCGATCCTGCCTTCATCAGTGCGAACAAACGCGCGAAAGCCGATCACCGCACCGACCATCAGTAGCGCCGCAACCCACCAATACCCGGTTATCAAATGATGCGTACCAAGCAGAATGCGCGTCGGCAGCGGCAGTGATCCGCCATTTTGCGTCATGAAGCCGGTCAACTGTGGCACCATGAACGTAATAAAAATCGTGATCAGACCGAAACCTGCAAGGGCGAGGAAGGCGGGGTAGATAAGCGCTTGCTGCACGCGGTCGCGCAGATTTTTTGCCTGCGTCAAATGTTCGACAAGCCGCGATAGAATGTCAGGAAGCGCCCCACTCGCTTCACCGGCGGCTACCAGATTGACGTAGATAGGTGGAAAAATTTTTGGAAGATCACGCAGGCCCTGCGAGAAACTTCGGCCATCAATCAGAGCCTGGTGCAGCGCGTGCGTCATTTGATGGAGGCGCGGATGCTTTAGCCGTTTTTCGAGAACGGAAAGTCCTTCGTCCAGCGTCATCCCGGCTTGCAAAAGGTGGCCGAGTTGCTCGGTGAAGATGAGAAGCTGGCCATGGGGGATCTTCAGTTTTTGTGTGGGAGTCGCGATCGCGGGAGCGGTGACTCCCCCGCGGCTCACGATTTGCGGAGCGGCGCCAACGGCCTCGATCCGGACCGGAATGTATTGGAGCTGCTCGATTTGCCGGATCGCAACGGCACGGTCGGCGCAATCCAGAGTCCCCTCGACAAGGGCGCCCTGCGCGTCGCGCGC
>JBDUAZ010000107.1:0-5281 GCA_040004385.1 Chthoniobacterales bacterium
TCCGCCGATCCAAACCGGAGCGACGTGTTGCGCGTAGCCGCGAGATAATTCGGTGTGAGCATGACTAAAAACGCTCAAGTAACGCCAATCTTCCAGAAGAAATTTCAAACTTTCGCGGCCGGAGCGAAGACACTGGCACAACGATATTTTGTGTCGGGCAAGGTTTATGCGGAGGAGCAAGACCAGATTTTTTCCAGGCAATGGGTGTTGGTCGGACATCAAAGTCAGGTCTCCAAGCCCGGGGATTATTTCATCGCGAATGTCGCCGGTGAAAGTCTGATCATTCTGCGCGATAAAGGTGGGGAAGCGCGCAGTTTCTTCAATGTGTGCCGTCATCGCGGGACGCGGTTGTGCGAAGACCAAAGTGGACACGTAGCAGCAATTCAATGCCCGTATCACGCGTGGACGTACGGGCTCGACGGCCGATTGATCGGCGCGCCGCACATGGATGACCTGGAAGGTTTTGATAAAGCCGAGCATTCGCTCCACGCCGTTAACCTGGCGCTATGGGAAGGATTTATCTTCGTTAATCTCGCGGATGCGCCCAGTTCGCTGGAGAAATGGTTCGCGCCACTGGCTGGAAAATTCACCTATTGGAATCTGCCGAAGCTGCGCTCGGCGAAAAGAATTGAGTACGACGTGCAGGCCAATTGGAAATTGATCTTCGAGAATTATTCGGAGTGCTATCATTGTCCGGGAGTTCATCCTGCGCTTTCAAAGCTGACGCCGTACGATTCAGCGGAGAACGATCTGCGCGAAGGGCCTTTTCTCGGCGGGTTTATGCCGATCACAAAAGGCAGGAGTCTCACGATGAGCGGCAATGCCTGCGCGTTGCCTGTGGGCAACGTCAAGGCCGAGGATTTCCACCGCGTTTTCTATTATTCCATTTTCCCCAACATGCTCCTGAGCATGCATCCTGATTATGTGCTGGTGCATCAACTCTGGCCGCAGATGCCGGAACGGACGCTTATTTCGTGCGATTGGTTTTTCAATCTGGAGGCTTTCGGTCGCCCAGACTTTCATCCGGAGGACGCGATCGAATTTTGGGACGTGACCAACAAGCAGGACTGGCACGTGTGCGAGTTGAGCCAGCAAGGCATCGCCTCCCGCGCGTATCAACCGGGCCCATATTCCTCGCGGGAGAGTATTCCAGCGGCTTGGGATCGGGAATATCTGCGCTACGTACGGTGAGGGATAATCTTATTCCAGCGCGTAGAGGAAGCCATCGGTCCCCTTTCTACCTCCTCGCACCAAGATAGCTTCAGGTTAATCGTCTCGGTCCGCCGCACCGTTCGCCGCAAGTGTCTTGACGTTCAAAGCGCGGAAGATTGGGTAACTGATCAAGAGAAGTACAATTGAGGCGAGACTGTTGTAGGTGTCGGTAACAAGCGCGCCGACCAGGAATGCGACCGAGACGAGCAGGACAAAACCCGTGCTCCATGGATGTCCCCACGCTCGGAATGGTCGGGGCGTTTCGGGTTCGCGGTGCCGCAGTGCGAAGAGGCTCAGGTAAGTGAAGGTGTAATTCGCGACGAAAAGAAAAGCCGTTATCGCGATGATGCGATTATAGGTGCCGCTAACGAGAAATAGCGTAGCCGCGGCCGCGCTCATGAGTAGGCCAGTCGTTGGCGTGCCGCCCTCGTTGACGCGTCTTCCTGCGGCGAAGCCCGTTTGATTGCTGAGCGCATAGAAGGTGCGCGAGGTGAACATAAGATAAGCGTTGATCGCGCTGAGCAGGGAGAGGACCACGAGGGCGCGCAAAATGGCATCACCGTGTGGACCAAAAATGACAGCCATCGCGGAGCCGACCGCAAACGGGTCATGCGCTAACCTCGCGATCGGCAGGACGTGGAGGAGTGCGAGGTTTACCAACAGGTAGATGGCGATAACCGCAATGACGCCGCCAAAAATACTTCGCGGCAGCTCGCGGCCGGGATCACGCAGCTCGCCCGCGAAGTAGGCCGGACCAATCCAGCCGTCAAAGGTGAAGATTACTGCCTGCATGGCAAAGATAAGCGCGATCAGGAGCGGAACACCACTCGGCGCTGCCACAATCGTCGCGCCTTGAGTGCGGGGCGCAGCGAACGCGAAGCAGATTCCAACAAAGAGTAGGAAAGCGATCGCTTTTAGAACACTCGTTAGGTTTTGGGTCCCGCTCGCACTCCGAACTCCGCGCCATTGAATCAGCGTAAAGGCGAGCAGGACGGCACAGGCAAACGGAATGATGGTCGACTGAGCAGTGCCCGCCAGTGCGCTAATTGATTCGCCGATGACGATCGCGGCCGCCGTGGCGCTCGTGCAGGAAGAGAGCCAGTCACTCCAGCCGGCGACGAATCCAAAATAGGGTCCGAGGCCGCGCCGGACGAAGACGGTGTAACCACCCGACTCGCGCGTCATTGCGGATACTTCCGCGAGCGCATTCGACCCGAGGAGCGCGTAGATGCCTCCCGCGACCCAGACGCCGAGGAATAAGGTGGCGGAAGGCAAATGTCCCGCGACTTCACCGGGCGTGCGCAGAATTCCCGAGCCGATCGTGTTTCCGACCAGGACTGCGATTCCAAAACCGACGCCTAGAACACGCAGTAGCGTTCCCGTTCGTGGGCGACTTTTATTCACGACCTGACGTCTCGTAAGGATCCGGCCCGCAATGAGCGAAGAGATCCATTCGACTTAGTAACAACGTGTACGATCTCGGCCTGAATGCTGGGAGCGTGTCGTTGATAAGTGTGCGCTAACCGGAAATTGCGAGGAATTCCCGAGCGGTTTCGCAGAGGAGATGCGTCTTTTCTTCGGCAGAGAGGTCGTTCATCGAGTCGATCAGCTCGCCCGGGTTTGCTTCGCCGAGCGGGAAAGGATAATCAGAGCCGAGCGCCACGCGTTGCGCCCCGAAGACTTTGAGCAACAACTTGAGCGCGTCGCGGTCGTGCACGAGCGAGTCGACATAGAAGCGCGCGGGCTTCTCTCCTGAAGCAAGATAGCTTCTCGGGTTTGTCCTGTTGTCGATCGCAACCAAGTCCGGACGAACGTGAAAGGCGTGTTCGATTCGGCCGAGGGTGATTGGGAAGGCGCCACCGCCGTGGGCGAAGGCAACGCGGAGTTTCGAAAAGCGATCGAAGATGCCGCTAAACATCATGCTGCAAATCGCGAGAGATGTTTCGGCAGGCATGCCGATGAGCCATGGCAGCCAGTATTTCGGCATTCGCTTTTTCCCGAGCATGTCCCAGGGGTGGACAAAAATCGCGGCGTCGAGCTGCTCCGCGCTACTCCAGACGGTGTGGAGCGACGCGTCGTCCAGGTTACGGCAATCGGGACAATCGGAATACTCGTTCGCGTCGACATGTGTGCCGATCTGTGCGCCACGCAGGCCCAATTCGCGCACACAGCGCTCCAACTCGCGCGCAGCGAGATCGGGGTCTTGCAATGGGATCGTTGCCAGGCCAGCGAACCTGGTCGGACGTGCCCGAACGATTTCGGCGATGTGATCGTTTAAGCGGCGCGAAAGATCGAGCGCGTCGGCCGGTTTCGCCCAATAGCTGAACATCACCGGGACCGTCGACAGCACCTGCATGGAGACACCGGCGCGGTCCATTTCCTCGAGGCGCCGCGAGGGCTCCCAGACGTTGTCAGTGATCTCGCGAAAGACGCGGTCGCCGATCATCATTCGCGCGCAACACGGTTTATGGTGCTCGAGCCTGACGAATCCGCGGTAGCCGTATTTCGCGTCGAGATCGGGCCACTCGCGCGGGAGAATGTGCGTGTGCAGGTCGATCTTCATGCGCGGCGCGTTCTATTGTAGCGCGTCTGTCTCATACGCCTCCGTGGTACGGCTTTGAAATGGCGTTTTACAGAAACTTCACGATTGCGAGCGGACTAGAACGGCTTTACCGGCTCGGGCTTCGGAACCTTGTGACCACAGTTTTTGCAGGTTCGGCGCGCGTCGTCATTCCAGAAATCGAGCATCGCCTGGCTGAAATGCTGGACGATATCGGCGCAATCGAACTCCATGTCTTCCACGACCGTTTCGCAGTTGTCGCAGTAAAAGATGACGTGCTCGCGTTCACCGGGCGGCCGGCGGCGCTCGACGACGACGCCAATTGTGTCCGGCGGGCGAACTGGCGCATGCGCCACGTTTGGCGGAATGAAGAACGTGTCGCCCTCGCGCACGAGGTGATCGACGATGTGATCGCCCTGGCGGATGCGCACTTTGATGTCGCCTTTGAGTTGATAGAAATACTCCTCGGAATCGACGAGGTGGAAATCGTTGCGTGCGTTTGGACCGACGATCACCATGACGAAGAAGTCGCGCCCATCGTAGAGGTAGCGGTTGCTCACCGGCGGCTTGAAGAGATCGCGATTTTCTTCGATCCACTTCTTCAGATTAATCGGTGACTGCACGGCGGGTCGGATGCGGTCGGTTGAGGAAGCGGCTGGTGGGGCCTCGGCAAGTTTAGCCATGAAGCGAGGCTATTTCCGCGATGGCGAAGCGTCAAACCCGTAGAGCGGCGGATACGCGGGTTGAGATTGCTGAGAACGGAAAGCCCGGTAGCGTCATCGTTTCCATGACGCGCAATCCTTCACGCGAACTCGCGGCCGAACTCGATGCGACCGACACGCTCGCGCAGTTCCGTCGGCGTTTTTTTATTCCGGAAGGTCGCATTTATCTCGATGGCAACTCGCTCGGTCTGCTTTCGCGAGACGCGGAACGGACGCTTCTGGCCGTCGTAGAGAAATGGAAAGGGGGCGGGATCAATGGCTGGCTCGATGGCGATTCGCCATGGTTCACGATGGCGGAATCGCTCGCCGCGCGTGTCGCGAAACTGGTCGGCGCGGAAGCGGACGAGGTGGCAATCGCCAACTCGATGACGATCAATCTGCACCAGTTGCTTTCGACGTTATACAACCCGCGCGCCTCCCGAAAAAAAGTACTGATCGATGCGCATAGCTTCCCGACTGATCGTTATGCGTTACGAAGTCATCTTCGTCTCCGCGGGCTCGATCCGGACGAGAACATCGTAATCGTGCCGGCGGGCGAATCGCGATTCCTCGATGAAGCGCAGATCGAGACCGCGCTGCGCAACCCTGAACTGCAGATGGCGCTTTTTCCTTCCGTGGTTTACACGACCGGCCAGTTGCTCGATCTCGAGCGGCTCTGTCGTGCGGCGCGCGAGAACGGCGTGATCATCGGCCTAGACATGTCGCATTCCGTAGGCGTGATGCCGCACGCGCTCGATGAGTGGGGCGCGGATTTTGCCGGTTGGGGCCATTACAAATGGTTGAATGC
>JBDUAZ010000032.1:0-5278 GCA_040004385.1 Chthoniobacterales bacterium
GCGCCCCTTACGACCATCACCCGCGTCCCGTGGGTGCCGATGCTCGGGATGAATTACCACCTCGCCGTCGACGGCATCAGTCTTACACTTGCTCTCGTCACCGGCATCATCGCCGTCAGTGCCGTGCTCTTCTCATGGGACGTGGAGCATCGGCCTAACGAGTTCTTTTTCTGGCTCCTTCTCGTCGTGGGCGGCTCCTACGGCGTCTTCTTCAGCGCCGATCTGTTTCTTCTCTTCGTTTTCTACGAGCTCGTCATCGTGCCGAAGTATTTCCTCATCGCAATCTGGGGTTCCACAAACAAGGAGTACGGCGCGATGAAGCTGACGCTCTATTCCTTCGCCGGCGGCGCGCTCGTCTTCATCGGAATTCTTGCCGCCTACGCCGCTGGCGGATCACTCGATCTTCAGCAGCTGGCGCAGTTTCAATTCACTCCACAACTCCAGAGCTGGGCCTTTCCGGTACTATTCCTCGGGTTCGCCGTGCTCGCCGGCATTTGGCCATTGCATACCTGGGCGCCAACCGGTCATGTGGCCGCTCCAACCGCTGGTTCGATGTTATTAGCGGGCATCGTTATGAAACTCGGCGCCTACGGGGCACTGCGCGTGGCGATGAATTTGTTTCCGCAAGGATTCCAGATGTGGCGCGATTGGATCGTCGTCCTCGCGGTTATTGGAATCGTCTATGCGGCAGCGGTCGCGTTGCGCCAGCGCGACCTGAAATTCGTCATCGGTTATTCGAGCGTGAGCCACATGGGCTTCGTGCTGCTCGGGCTGGCGACAGCGAATGCGCTCGGCGTCTCGGGAGCGGTCCTGCAAATGTTTTCGCATGGCATTATCGGCGCGCTCCTTTTCGCCATTGCCGGACGCATGATTTATCGCCGCACGCATACCCGCGATCTCGATGAGCTCTCCACTATGCAACTGAGTCGCACGCTCCCCTTCGCTGCGTTTAGCTTCGTGATCGCATCTGCCGCGTCGCTCGGCATACCCGGATTCAGCGGATTTGCGGCCGAGATCACCATCCTGATTGGCACTTGGAAAGCGTATCCGTTTGCGGTCTGGATCACTGGCTTTGGGATGGTGCTTGTAGCCGCCTTCACGTTACGGGCATTGAAGAAATCATTCTTCGAGACCGCCGGTGCAGCGATTGGAGGGACTACCTCCGTATCGTCCAATACATTGGCGCGCGCGTTACCGCCAATCACATTCGCCGAGAAACTCGGCGCCGCTCTGCTCATGTTCGCAACGTTCGCGATCGGCGTTTATCCGAAGCTGCTGTTCGATCGAATCCAGCCGGCTGTCGAAGCAATGAGGTTTTTACAACGGTGAATTACCTCGAGCTTCTCAGGCTCGCGTTCCCCGAAGCGCACGTCACTTTCACGGCGCTCCTCGTTCTGGCGCTCGGCCTAATGAGACCCCGTTCCACGGCGCTCTCCTCATTTGTGGCAGCACTCGGGTTGGCGCTCGCCGCCGTCGCCGCCCTGCACTTGCCGCAGGATGCAACGTTGTTTGGCGGAATGCTTGTCATCACGCCGCTCACTTCGCTCTTCAAGATTATCTGCCTCGTGCTCGCCTTTTTTACGGTGCTTCTTGCGCACGGCAACAAACCATTGCCCAATCACAGCGAATACCTCGCGATGATTTTACTCGCGACGATCGGTCTCATGTTGCTGGTCGGCAGTGAAGAACTGCTGATGATTTTCATCGGTCTCGAGCTCACCGGCCTTTCGCTCTATGTCATGGCTGCGTTCGACAAAACCGACGTGCGTTCAGCGGAAGCGGGTTTGAAGTATTTCCTCTTCGGCAGCACAGCCAGCGCATTCACGCTCTTCGGATTGAGCATCATCTACGGCATGTCCGGAACGACCGGACTTGTAACGATCGGTCAGAAACTGAGCGCCGAACCGGTGCAACCGCTCCTCGCTGTCGGCATTGTCATGGCCCTCGTCGGCTTCGCGTTCAAAATTGCGGCTGCCCCTTTTCATCTTTGGGCGCCCGATGCGTACCAGGGCGCACCCATTTCGAGCGCTGCCTTCATCGCGTCGGGTTCGAAGGTCGCGTCGTTCGTCGTCCTCGGTAAAATCGTGCTCGTTGGCTTCGGGTCCATTCATGGCAGCGCCGACTGGCGCGCGCTGATCGCCGGCTGGTCGCCGTTGCTGGCCGCACTCGCTGCGCTGTCGATCTTGATCGGCAATCTCGTCGCCCTCGCCCAAACAAACCTTCGTCGACTTCTCGCTTATTCCGCGGTCGCCCATGCCGGTTACACGTTGCTTGGACTGATCGCCGGCAGTCGTGAAGGATTTAGCGCCACGTTATTTTACACGACTGTCTACGCATTCACTGTCCTCGGCGCATTCGGCGTCATCGTGCTTGTGCAACGCGAAACTGGCGGAGACGATTTACAGAATTTCGCTGGCCTGCGTACGCGATCGCCGCTGCTTGCCGGCTGCATGGCGGTCTTCATGCTGTCGCTCGCCGGCCTCCCCCCACTCGCGGGATTTTTTGGAAAGTTCTATCTTTTCAGCGTTGCGATGCGCGCCGGCGCGAATCACGGTTTGCTCTGGCTGGTCGTTCTCGCGCTCTTTGGCAGTCTTATATCGCTTTATTATTATCTCATCGTTCTCAAAGTGGCTTTCGTTGACAAAACATCGACCGATGTGCGGACAATCCGGCTAGCCTCCTTGGAACGCAGCACTCTCCTGGTTCTCGCGGCTCTTGTAGTTTTCCTGGGTATTGTCCCAGCGCCATTAGTGTCCCGCATTTTCGCTTCCTTGCCGTAAGCACCCTGGAGGGCAACGTTACGCGGCTTCGCTCTTGACCTCGCGCACGCGATCCGTTGCGAAAAACAGATTGTCGAAAGTCGGCTGAAAGGCCCCGGCGACCGTCTCGCCAATTCGAAAGCGCGACGAAATCTCCGATTGTCCGGCGCAATGAATTTCAATTCCGAGGCGACCGCATGTCGTCAGCATCGCCCGCACTGCACCCGCAGCCAATTCGGGCGTGTTGCAATCACGGCTCAAATGGCCCAGCACCACGCGCTCGATTTTGCCCGGCAACAACTGCTCGATGACTGATGCCGCCGCCATGTTCGAGAGATGTCCGTGGCGCGATTGAATCCGCTGTTTCACCGGCCAGGGCCGATGGGGACAATTCTGCAAAAGTTTTTCGTCGTGGTTCGTCTCGATCACGAGCGTGTGCACTTCGCGCAGCCGCTCCACCAGCATCTTCGTCGCATAACCGAGATCGGTAATAAAGCCGAGACCGCTCGACCCTGCGTGAAACGCATAACCAACCGGATCAACAGCATCGTGCGGCACGGGAAAAGTTTGGACGGTGATATCGCAGATGGAAAATTCCGTCCCGGTCCGGAACAAGCGCCAGTTCCGATGACCCGCGAGCGAGCCGCAGCGGATCGCCTCGGCCGTGAGCGAGTTGCAATAAATCGGCACGTGAAATTTCCGGCACAGGACCTCAAGGCCGCAAACGTGATCGCCGTGCTCGTGTGTGAGCAATACGCCGTCGAGCTGATGAGGTGAAATGCCGCACAAAGCAAGACGGACGACGAGTTGTCGCGCGCTCAATCCGCCATCGACGAGAAGCCGGCAATGATCGGTCGCGATCAGCGCACTGTTCCCCGCGCTGCCACTGCCGAGCATTGTGAGAGTGAACACTGATCGATTAGTAGCTGACGCGGTTCGATTCACAAATCCGAAATGTGGAACCGCGACGAAATCGTTCCGACATACGCCAGGAGCGGGGTTCAGGAAGACGAGTTCGTCGCGGGCGAATCCATTAACGCGAGGACGCGCTGTTTTTTTTCGCCATAACCAAGAGAGCGAAATGCCCGGATTTCGTCGAGCCGCCGCACGCCATTGAGCGTGTCGAGAAATTCGGTGTAGCGCGCGGCGAGGCCGGTGCTTTCCAAATATCGGCCGCGCAGATTCCTGTCCTCGAACGCGCCGGGATTTTCCGAAGCGAACAAGTGAAAGCGCAGCCAACGCCGGTCGGTGCGTGAAACTTTTTGTGTCTTCCGAAAGAACGCGACGAAGAGCAACAGGACAAGATACGTATCGACACGCGCCTGCAGCTCCAGGTTGCGCGCAAAATCTTCGCTCTCGATCGAGCGCTGCCCGCTCTTGAATTCGAGCGCGGCATGGAGCGCGTGATTAATTTCTTCAACGAACGCGATGAGCGACCGAATATTTCGGTCGTGCAAGCCGGCGCGCGGATCGTGTCGCTCGAGCTGTTCGATCAACCAGCGCGAATAATAAATCCCGACGTAAAGTTGATCGTCAGCCCGCCGCAGAAATGTACGTGCCAGCTCGCTCAATTCGCGCGCGGATGCGCCTGCCAGTTTTGAAAGCTGGGCGCAGCGAGGCTGATCAATCAGGCAATCTTCAAGGTTGATGCCGACCTGCGCGTAGGTCCGTTCGAATAACCGCTGGATCTGGCTGAAAAGTGTCTCGTTCACAGGAACAGGTAAGAATTCGGTTCGTCGAAATTCAGGAGCTGATCCGAGAGTTGATTCAATGCGAGGCGAACCTCATGAAAACGTTCGCTCAGCCCCTCGTAAACATCGTTTAGTTCGCAGCGGCGCGCAGTCGCGTGCGACGCCAGGAGCTGATAATTGGTCCGCCCGATCCGCTCGTAGAATTCGATGTCGGGCGCGCCACGCAGACTGCGGCGTTGCGTATTCTCATGGAAAATTCCGCTGATGAAGAGCGAGTAATTTCCGACGTGTGCGCGCAAGAGGAATGCTTGCTCGGGCGTTGCGCGCGTGAGCGCAATCAGCATGTCCGAAACGTATTGCCGTTCAAGTTTTTCGGCCGCGTGGGGCGATTGCATGCCATTCATGCGCGAAAAAGTCTCGAGCAGGGAGGCGACGTAATCGCAGAGCTTGCGATCCGCGATTCCAGCCTGCCGCAAAACGTGACGGGCGAGGACGTAAAAATAAAACTGCGACGAAATGTAGAGATGCCGGGTGTCCGACAAAATTGCGTCGACCAAACGCGGATGATCGAGAACGGAGTCGCGCGTTTCGGCGTCGCTGAGAAGCTCGACGAGCGAGACGTGGTCAACCGGCGAACGCGCCAATGTGCGCACGACGAAATCGAAATCAGCGGCGGTGAATCGCTCCCGACAATTCGCTCGAATCATCGAGAACGAAGTATGAGCATCAGGTATGCCGTTGGCAAGCGACGATCAAGGCGGCAAGAAATGTTGTGCGGTTATGGCGAGGCGAATGAACGGCGCGGGACCGCCGGTGCGGCTTTTTCGC
>JBDUAZ010000068.1:0-5240 GCA_040004385.1 Chthoniobacterales bacterium
CGAACGTATTTCACGGGCGGACTGCCGAACGACAGCACGGTGTCGTTATACTTCTTGAGATTGAAATTTGCACCATCGCGCGCCTTCACTTGCTCGCGCATCGCGAGGTGTTCGGTGGTGCCCACAAAATAGGTCGACAATTGCGAAGATGACAGGCGAGCGCGCTTCCACTTTGCGACTGCTTCGCCTTCCTGCTGAAAACCCTCCTTCATCATCACATCGAGCGCTTGCTGTTCGCTCATGTTGGCTGCGTGAATACTTTGGTCGATGATCGCGTTGCAGATCACGCGCAAGCGCATTTTTAACTGCTGCATCTTTACTTCCGGTCCGCCGTAACCGGCTTCCGCCATTAACTGCTCAGTGTAAACCGCCCAGCCCTCAACAAACGTTCCGCTCTGGAAAATCGCGCGCACCAGAGTGGGAGCCCGAAAGTTGTTGGCGTGCGCGAGTTGGAGATAATGACCGGGCATTGCTTCATGCACTGTCAGGTCGCGCACCATGTAGTCGTTATACTCGCGGAAAAACGAATCCTTCCGCTGCTGGCTCCAATCTTTCGGGGTCGGCGCAACCGCGAAGAAAGTCTTGCCGTTGTGCTCGAGCGGTCCGGGTGAGTCACAATAGGCGATCGACTGGCCACGTTTGAACTCCGGCATCACAATCACATCCAGCGGAGTTGTTGGAACCGTCATCAGATCCTTGCCTTTAACGAACTCTGTCGCTTCTTTGACCACCTTTTGCGCGTCGGCCACGATCGTCTCGTCTTTTGGATGCTGCTCCGCGAGCTTGTCGAGCACTGCACTTGTTATCTTCTTGCGGTCAACCCATGTCGCCTGGTCGGCTTTCGGAAAATATTTCTTGTAGAGCGGCAACGCTGTCTCGTAGATCGCCTTCTGCGTTTGCTCGAGGTCCGCGCGCGCCGCTTTCATAAGGTCCTCCATGGACATGTCTGAGGACAACGCGAAGCGCAATTTCTTCCGGAACTTATCGGCCCCAATGCGGAAATCCCCGTTCGAACGGGCGAGCAAATCCTTTTCGAGCCACGTTTTGTATTCTTGAAACGCAGCGATCGTTTTCTCCTGTAGAGGCGCAAGATCGGCTTTCGCTTTGGGCGCCTGATCAAGCAGCGGCGCGAGACCTTCTTTGATTAGCGAAACCGCGCCCTGCGCCTGCTCGATCGCGGTCTCGGTGTAGACGCGCGGCGGGTTCTTGAGGTTCGCTTTCGCCTGCGCAATGACGTTCGGAATTCCTTCCATACGTTTACGCAAATTCGGCACGCGTTCCGCCGCTGGCGCAAAATCACGCGCGACGAGAAGGTATAAACTGTTGGCGAGACTTTGATTGTAAACGAGCGGATTCCACTCGCGTTCTCTGAGCTCTTCGAGGTCAAAGATTTCGTTGTCGATGTTGTCCTTCAGCAGACGAACGTCCACTTTGTTCGCGCCGGTAAGCTGGTTCAGATCGTTGAACTGCTCGAGCTGTTGTCGAACCTGCTTCGCCCGCGTGAGTTCTTTTGCGGCAGCGTCATCTGAGTAATCTGTGAGCCGATCGTCAAATCGATGGTCGCCCAGCTCCGTCGCGTATTCAGGATGCGACTGGAGCAAACCTTCGATGTAATCCTTCGCGATCTTTTCGAACTGTTCGTCCTGCGGCGTGGCGAACGCATTCAACGAGGGCAGCGCGAGCGACACTGCGGCGACGAGTGCAAACTTCTTCATCAATTGCTTTAAGTCGGCGTCCCGCCGGCGAGGATAGGTTCGGTCACGCGCTCGTCTTCCGTGAGTTGTGATTGGAGGTAGGTTCTCTCCCGGTAGTGCCGAGAAACAAAAACGTAGATTATCGATGTAACGAGCATGAGCAGAGTGAAGAACCGGAAATAATTCGCGCCTTCGAGGTTCATGCCCATCGACTTGAGTTTCGGGATGAGGAAACTGATGATCGAAGGTATTTGGTTGCCGAGCGCGACCGAAAGCAGCCACATCGCCATGAGAAGACTCTTCATGCGATTCGGCGCCTGAGTGTAGGAAAATTCCAAGCCCGTAATCGAGACCATCACTTCACCCGCAGACAGAATGACATACGCGACTAACTGCCATCCTACATTCGGACGACCGCCGTGATCGATCGCGAGCTGAATCCACCAGATAATAACGAAGGAAAGCGCAGTGAGGAAAAGTCCGATCCCGATTTTCCGGAGCGGAGTAAGCGGGAAAACTTTGCTGATTGCCGGGTAGAGCCAGTAATTGAACATCGGAATCATGGCGAGAATGAGGATTCCATTAACCACGTTGACCTGCTCCGGCAAAAAGGTGATCCCGAGGAAATGGAGGTCCATTTTTTGACACTGAATCGTCCATTCCCCGCCACTGCTCTGATCCCAGAGGGCCCAGAAAATCATCGTGAAGACGTAAATCATCCAAACGCGCCCCAGGATGCTGAGGCCTTCCTTGCTCCGAAGATCTTTCAGGAACCCAAGCCCTCCCGCGGGAACGTGGACCATCTTTTTGCGACCAAGCCAGAAGATCACCGTCGCGATGAACATCAGAACGCCGGGCAATCCGAAGGCATATCTTGGTCCCCAGTTCGGACTGCGAAGCAGAACCGGGCATAGCCAGATCGAGAAGGCCGAGCCGAGATTGATGGAAAAATAGAACCAGCCAAAAACCCGCGAGAGCAGGTGCTTGTTCGATTCGCCGAATTGATCGCCGACGTTGGCCGATACGCACGGTTTGATGCCGCCGGCGCCGACCGCGATCAACATTAATCCGATCGCGAGCACCCATTTTTGCCCGAACTGGATGCCGATAGAAGTGTCCATCAGGGCGAGAGTGAAATGGCCGAAGCAGTAAACGATCGAGAGATAAAAGATCGTCCGGTACTTGCCGAGCCAGCCGTCGGCCAGAATAGCGCCGAAGAACGGCATCCAATAAACGGACGAGACGAATTGGTGAAACCAGCCTTGCGCCTCATTTTGCGGCATGCCGGTGAGGACGCCGGATTTATTGACCAGAAACTGGGTCATGAAGCCGATGAGGATCGTCCGCATCCCGTAGAAGCTGAACCGCTCAGCGCCTTCGTTCCCGATGATGTAGGGGACGCCCGGCGGCATCGTCGAAATATTGGGCGGCGATGTTGCGTATTTGTGTTTGGCCATTCGGCGCTCCTAACTAATCATGGGTTTGTTTTTGTTGGGAAAAATTCCGCGGGCGTGGCAGATGCGCGTGGCGGCGCTGCTTTTGGCTCGACCGTATCGGACGCGCGCTCGGCCGGTTTGACGCGCTGTTCCTCCGGCAATTCGCCGAGGTGATGGCGCTCGCACGAACACCAAAAAATAAGCGAAGCGGCTGCGAGCGAGAGCGCGGATCTGCGAAGGAGTAATCGCATGCGTCGGGAAACTACTCGGCGTCTAGCCGATGATGCAAGAGCAAAGCATGTCTCGTTCGGTCGAATACGAGCAACGAGCATACAAGCCGAACACAACTGCGATTACGAGCAGGAGGATGAGTGGAAGATTGAAAGACGCAGCGGCGAGACTAGTATCTTGGCCGGTGTCCCGCACGACAAAGAATGATGCTTGGAATGAAGTATACGCGCTCCTTCTGCTTGGCGTCGGCACATTGCTCTTCCTCGCGCTGATTTCCTACGCGCCAAAGGACCTGCCCTCGTGGGTTCCCTTTAGCCAGGTCTCTACACCAAACCGGCCCGCGCAGAATTTCATAGGGCCTCTCGGCGCGATCATCGCGGGTTTCTGCTATTTCCTGATTGGCGCAGCATCTTATCTGCTCGCCGCGGTATTGCTCGGATTTGGCAGCGCCAAGTTGTTTCATGCAAAACTCCGCGTCACCCCCCGAATCCCATGGATCGTGCTCTTTATCGGGTCGGGCGCCTGTTTGTTGCAGCTCCAAACCCAGCATCTCCGCGGTTGGCGGACAGCCTTTAATATTCAGGGACCGGGTGGCTGGATCGGCTATTTTTTTGGAAAGGGATTGCTCCTTAACTGGATGGGGACAGTCGGTTCGCTCATCCTGCTCGCCGGCATTTATGTCACGAGCCTCATCCTGATGACCGGGTTGCGGCCGATCCATATCGTGCGCCAAACCGTTTCCGGAATCCGAAGTGGTTTCGCAGCGCTGCGCGCCTGGAAATTGCAACGGCGCCTGCGCAAAGCCGACCTGAAAGGGCGGCTCGAGATCAGCCAACAAGAGCTGGAAAAGCAAAAACGCGTGATCGAACGACAGCTCAGGAAAAGGGCCGCGCCGGCAGCCAGCGCCGAGATTCCGGGAGCGGCGATTTTGCCTGAAGAGCTTCTCGATCGGCCGAAACCAAAAGTCGTTGATACGACTGCGTTGCCGACTGAAGTCCCGCGAAAAAAGCCGTCGTTGGCGGAACTTCGCGGCAACGAAAAGAAACCGCAGCCGCTGCCTGGCCTAACGAGTCAAACATGGGCCGCGGAGAACTACACGCTGCCGGGGCTCGATCTGCTGGATGCACACGATACCGAAGGCCGTGTTGCGGCCGATCCGGCAGAGCTCGAACGCATTCAGCAAACGTTGATCGAAACGCTGGGGCAATTTGGGATCATCGTTGCGGCGGGAGATATCACGAAAGGGCCCACGATTACGCGTTACGAAGTTTACCCGGCAAAAGGAGTGCGCGTGGATAAGATTGTCGCGCTCGAGCGGGACCTCGCGCGCGCGACTCGCGCGGAACGCATTAACATCCTGGCCCCCATTCCGGGAAAAGACACGGTCGGCATCGAGCTGGCGAACACGCGCAAGGTAAAAGTAACGTTGCGCGAACTGATGCAGTCTTCGGATTGGACAGAAACGCAAGCGCGCCTGCCGATCGCGCTCGGCAAAGACGTCTATGGGAAGACGATCATCGCGGACCTTGCGCAGATGCCGCACCTCCTCGTTGCCGGGACGACCGGGAGCGGAAAGAGTGTCTGCATCAACGCGCTCGTCGCGAGCATGCTCTATCGGTTTACGCCGGAAGAACTGCGCTTCATCATGATCGATCCGAAAGTCGTGGAGATGCAGGTTTACAATGCGTTGCCGCATCTGGTCATCCCTGTCGTGACCGATCCAAAAAAGGTGCTGCTCGCGCTACGCTGGGTGATCGATGAGATGGAGAAGCGCTACAAGATTTTTGCGCAGGTCGGGATGCGAAACATCACGAGCTTCAACGCGCGGCCGGCGAAGAAAACGCAGAAGGAACTGGATGATGCAGCTGTGGAGGCAGGC
>JBDUAZ010000049.1:0-5239 GCA_040004385.1 Chthoniobacterales bacterium
CCGGCTTCGATTGATCCTTTGTCGCGCTCCTCAAAGGCTGCTAGAGCTGGCCATACTGTCAGCATTTTCAGCGCTTGCTCGCGCGTGACGGCTTGCTCCGGGTGCCAGCCTTCGCCGGAAAATCCCTTGATGCTTTTGCGCGCGACGGCGGCGTAGAACTCGATCATCGGTTCGCCGCGCTCGACTGGGGCGTCCGATCCAGCAGCGATGATGGAGCCGGATTTGATCAGGCTTTGCCACGCGTATGCGCCCTCGAGGCGTTTCATCCCGAGCCGTGCCGGCGCAAAAAATAAGTCACTGATGGCATGTGATGGCTGCATCGACGGAATCACCCCGAGCTTTGCAAATCGTGGAATGTCCTGCGGCGTCAGGTTCTGCGCGTGCTCGATACGCCATCGGGGCTCGCGGATTTTTCGGTCTTCGGGAGGCACGCCTTTGAAAGCCTCTTCATACAAATCGAGAATCACTCGATTCGCGCGGTCGCCGATCGCGTGCGTCTCAACTTGAATTCCGAGACGCAGCGCCTGCTCGAACATTGGTCGCAGCTCCTCTTCTTTCTTTGTTAGAAAACCAGAGGTGTCCGGTTTGTCTGCGTAGGGTTCGAGCAACGCCGCACTGCGCGAGCCGAGCGACCCGTCGAACACGACCTTTATCGTGCGGGTGGTAAAACGATGATGCTCCCGATCGATGATCGGTCCATTGGCGAGAAGGCGATTCGCCGCTTCGCCAGGCCCGTAAACGGCATTGTAAATCCGCAGTTTTACCCGCCCATCGCGAGACGCTTTCTCCATCATCGCAACTTCCGACGTCGTGCTGCCGGCATTCTGGATTTCGCACCAGCCGAGCTTGATGCTGCGTTGTGTGCCGAGCAGAAATGCGCGCTCAGTCTCGGCAGCGGTGGGCGCGGGAATGTTTTTCGCGACAAGCTCCTGCGCGTTATCGAGTAACATGCCGGTCAGTTCGCCGCTCGTTTTATCTTTCACGATTTCGCCGCCAAAGGGACTCGGCGTTTCATTCGAAATGCCGGCTATCTTGAGCGCCACGCTGTTCGCGACTGCGCCGTGCCCATCCGCGCGCGTCAGAAAAACCGGATTTTGCGGTGCGACTTTATCGAGATCGGATTGCGTCGGAAATGTTTGCGGCGTCCAGAAAGTTTCAACCCAACCGCGGCCGGTAATCCATTTGTTGGGACCGGTTTGGTTGACTCGCGCTTTCACTTTCGCGAGGAAATCTTCAAGGCTGGTTGTGCCTTCAAGATTCAGGTTCATTTCCCGCTGCCCGACGCCGAGAATGTGATAGTGCGAGTCAGTCAGGCCCGGCAGGACCGTGCGGCCCTCAAGATCCACGACGCGCGCGCCGGACTTCGCCGCTTTCATCGCATCCGCATTCGAACCGACAAAGACAATCCGCTCACCTTGCACCGCGACGGCTTCTGCGCGCGGCTGTCGCTCGTTTACCGTGTAGAAATTTCCATTCGCGAATACGGAGTCTGCGGGTGGTTCGGCGGCGACGGTAGCCAGAGTTCCACACAGGAGAAGAAGCGTGTTTCCTCCAATTACGACTTTTCGTTTCATCAATCCGGTGACCTCGAGCGTGGAAAAATTCGGCTGCGCCAGTTTGCAAATGACGTTGTCACTTGACGCTCCGGAATAGTTTTGACGTTATCAATTTGGCCTGTCTGCCTGTTGGCAACCATTCCCGATGAAGCAGCAGTTCCGAAGCGTGAACAAATTTTCTTTTGCCAACCCGATGTCGGTTCATAAAGTTGCGCCTCTCGTTCGTTTCACTTCGCATAAAACTCAACCTTTTCAGCGTCTGAACCAAGCACATCCTTCCGCTCACTCCTTCGGTTGGAATTGCTAATCAGGTATGGCGAATTTTTTCCCACGCTGGTCGAATTGGCTGCCGCTAAAAATCGCTGTCTGCGGCGTTGTCGTGATCGCTGGGTTAACGGCCGCGACCTGGTATTACGTGACGCCGAAGTACACACGCGTCGGCTACGAACCGATCCAGCCGGTGCCGTTTCCGCACGATCTGCACGTCTCGCAACTCGGGATGGATTGCCGCTACTGCCACAGCTTCGTCGACGTCGCTGCGCATTCGAATTTACCAAACACGCAGACATGCATGGCCTGTCATCAGCAGGTGCAAAAAGATAATCCGAAGCTCGAGCCGGTACGCGCGAGTTGGAAGACTGGCCAACCTGTCGAATGGGTGCAAATCCATCGCACGCCCGATTACGTTTTCTACAACCACGCTGCGCACGTGAACCGCGGGATCAGCTGCGCAGCATGCCACGGCCAGATCAATCACATGCCGGTAGTGTATCACGCGAAACCGCACAGCATGGCGTGGTGTCTCGAATGCCATCGTCATCCCGAGAACTTTCTGCGGCCGGATGATCAGGTCTTCAATCTCGATTGGAAGCCGGACAAGGAGAGTCCGGCGGCATTCGTTGCGAAATATGGCCAGCCGAAAGAGGTAAAGGAAGATTGGTCAAAGAAGCAAAAGCTGACGCAACAGGAAATTGGCCAGACATTGAAGGAGCGCTGGAATATTCAGCCACCGTTAAACTGCCAGGGGTGCCACCGATGAAACGCGTCCTCGAACATCCGCCGGAACAGCTCACGGGCCGCCGCTACTGGCGCAGCATCGGCGAGTTGAGCGACACACCGGAATTTCGCGGCTGGCTGGAGCGGGAATTCCCCGCCGGCGCCGCGCAACTCGAAGGTGACGAATGGTCACGCCGCGGTTTCCTCAAGCTGATGGGCGCGTCAATGGCGCTGGCAGGCTTTGGCCTAACGAGTTGTCGCCGACCGGAATCGCATCTCGTCCCGTTCACGAAAAGCGTGGAGTGGGCGATTCCCGGCAAGCCGCTTTTCTATGCGACCGCGATGCCGCGGCGAACCGGCGCTATCCCGCTCGTCGTCACGACGCATGATGGCCGGCCCACGAAGATTGATGGCAACCCGCTTCATCCGGCGAGCGGCGGCGCAACGGATGGATACGCGCAAGCGTCGATTCTCGATCTTTACGATCCGGCCCGTTCCAAGCGCTTTGTCGAGAAAGGTGAAACGCGGGACCGTGCGGCCTTCGACAAATACCTCACTGACCTGCGCGCGCGGATTGCGGCCGATGGTGGCGCCGGACTCGCGTTCCTCGTCGAAGAAACGCATTCGCCGACTCGCGAGCGACTGCGCGCCGAGCTCGCAACAACATATCCGAAGATGCGATGGGCGGTTTACGACCCGCTCTTGAGTGAAGCACAGGGATTCGCGACGCAGCTCAGTTTTGGCGATAACTCGCGCCTGATTCCAAAGCTCGATCGCGCGGACGTCGTGCTCGCGCTCGACAGCGATTTTCTCGATTGCTCGGACGGCGATCTCGCGACCGCGCGCGGTTTCGCTTCGCGGCGCCGCGTTAATGCGGCGAAGGACACGATGAACCGCCTCTACGTCGTGGAGAACCGGTTCACCTTGACCGGTGCAATGGCCGACCATCGGCTGCGTTGCCCCGCGAGTCAGATCGCGGCGCTTGCCTGCGCGCTTGCGGGTAAAATTGCCGTCGCGACAAAGGATGCGGGCTTGTCCTCGACGATCGCGACGCTAACCCCGCCCGTGAACGGCGAAAAATTTGATGATTTGTGGCTAACGGAATGCGCAAACGATCTGATGGCGAAGCCCGGCGCGAGTCTGGTGCTGGCTGGCTCGCATCAACCGGTTGTCGTCCAGCTCATTGCCTACGCGATTAACTCGGCCCTGAAAAACGTCGGGACGACATTGCTCGTTCGCGAGTTTCCGCGGAATCCGAAGAACAACAGCATCCTCCAGCTTGCCTCCGAGATGGAGGCAGGTCGCGTCAAACAACTTTTCATTCTCGGCGGGGATCCGGTTTACAATGCGCCGCGCGCGCTCCGTCCGGATCGGGACACGAAGGAGTGGCTCGATTGGGGGGAACTCCAGAAAAAAGTCTTCGAGGTTATTCGCGTCGGTTATTACGAAGATGCGACCTCAGCGTTGTGTCAGTGGCACGTTCCTGCGACGCATTATCTGGAAAGCTGGGGCGACGCGCTCACAACTGAAGGCTCTTACGTCGCGATCCAGCCGATGATTCTGCCGCTCTTCGGCGGGATGTCGGAGCTGGAGTTGCTGAACAGCTTGTTAGGCCGCCCGAACGTCGCGGGACCGGAGTTGGTCCAGGAAACTTTTCGCGCGACGAATCCGCCGGGCGATCTCGCGACAGCGTGGTCGCAATTGCTGCGCGATGGATCGGCGACGCACATTCCGGCGAAGGACAAACCGCCGACGTTCAATGCGAATAATGCGGGTGGCATCGCGCATAATCTCTGGGCGCCTGCGCCAACGCCGACAGCCGATTCGCCGGAAGTTGTTCTCGTTCGCAGCTACGCCGTCGACGACGGCCGCTATGCAAACAACGGCTGGCTGCAGGAATTGCCGGATCCGATCACGAAACTGACGTGGGACAACGCCGCGCTCATGAGCCCGGCTTACGCAAAACATCTCGGCGTGAACACCGGAGATTTGATTCACATTTCGATCACTGAAACGACGCTCGATCGCAACCAAAAGCCGGTGAAACGCGAGCTAGAGATTGCGGCGCTGATCTCGCCCGGACACGCTGACAATTCAATCACGATTCCGCTCGGTTACGGTCGCAAACATACTGGACCGGCTGGCGAGGAAACCGGCTTTAACGGGTACCTGCTGCGGACAAGCTCCAACCCGCATTTTATCACCGCAGACGGCAAAACTGTGACCGGTATTTCCGTTAAGAAAACCGGCCGCACATACCCACTGGCGATTACGCAGGACCACTGGAGCATCGAAGGCCGCGGCCTGGTGCGTGAAGCAACGGTCGACAAATACCGGGACGATCCTGAGTTTGTAAAAAAAATCGCGGGCGACGAAGAGCTACCGCCGAAACTTCCCACGCTTTACAGTCATCCGCCGCTTGATGCCGCGCAGCAATGGGGCATGTCGGTCGACCTGAATGTCTGCACTGGTTGCAGCGCATGCATCGTCGCCTGCCAGAGCGAAAACAACATTCCGATTGTCGGTAAATTACAGGTGAGTCACGGGCGCGCGATGCACTGGCTGCGACTTGACCGCTATTACGCGAGCGAGAAGCCGTTTAACGAAGATAAAGGCCAGTTCCCCGAGAACCCCGAGATCGTGCACGAGCCGATGATGTGCCAGCATTGCGAGAACGCGCCCTGCGA
>JBDUAZ010000062.1:0-17187 GCA_040004385.1 Chthoniobacterales bacterium
CCCAGCCGGAAACATTGTAAAGCCAGCCACGCGGTGTGAGATGCACCCCCCAGCCGTACCACCAACGGATCCGCGTCGGCTCGCAGGCGGCGATTTCCGAGACGCGAATTCTTTTCCACGCCGGCCCGGGACCGAATCGGGCGCGGAGGATTCCGCGCTCAATCGTGATCGTCATGCTGCTGAACATGGCCGCGCCCAAAAGCAGCACCGCAGGGGGAACCAAACCGATCGGTCGCCCGACAACCATGACATCGACAGCGAAGATCAATGCGGCGCAGACGATGAGTCCGTAGAGCAGCCAGTGGCCGATTTGCCGGTGTTTATAACTTTTCATAAAAGCGGAGTCTGCGCGTGCTTACCGACATCCTGCTGACGTGACGATGCGACAAATTTGTCCAGCGGCTTCACTAGATTTCCGGGTAACGGTCGAACACGATCGTAGATTCGCTCCGCGATAGGTTTCGCAACCGAATACCCCACCGCAAACATTTCCAGCCGCGCATCGAGATTATCGATGTAGTTGAGCGCCATCGCTTCCGGCGTTTTTGGACTCACCGGTGAGCCAAACTGCGGCTCCCCGTGATGCGCGCCGATCAAATGCAGCAGATGCATCCGCACGTCGTCGGAAGCAGGGCTCAAGGAATTCCACGCGCGCACATTTTCTTCCGTCTGAATTTTTCGCCAGAGTGAATTAGCGAGTTCGAGGCCGATCGAGATGTGGCCCATCAACTCGCCGCGCTCGTCGAAGCCCATAATGAAACCGTTCTCAGGCAGCTGATTTTCCCAGAGTTTTCCTGAGTCGTGAAAAAGGATGCCGGCGAGGAGCAATTCGAGATTGAGCTGAGGATAGAGGGGCGCGATTTCCTGAGCCACGCGCATCATTTGCGCGGTATGCTCCACGAGCCCGCCGCGCCGCGCGTGATGGTAGCTGCGCGCGCCGGCTGTGCGGCGGAAGCGTTCGCCCCATTCGCTCAGGAAAGCCTCACATAACGCGCGCAATCGCGGGTCGCCAATATTGCCGACCCGCTCATTGATGTAATCCCAGTCGACCGTCTGCTTCGCTCGCAAGTCCGGCGGGCCCTGCAGCAGATCTGATTTTTCCTGCGGCGTCAGACTGCGCACCTTCCAGCGTTTCGCGTCGAGGCCATATTGCTGGTGTCGCTGGAATTCGCCGCTGAGTTCGATGAAATCCGAAGTCTTTAAGGAATCACACGCTCGGAATTCGGGATGATCGCTCCAGACGCGTAGCGTCATTCGGTCGGCCGCGTCGGCAAGGGCGAGCTCGCAATACGGTTTTTGTTCACGCGTAGTTTTGGCGACTGCGCTTTCTACCTGCACATGCACGCGCGATTCGATCGCGCCATTCTGCGCGGCGCGGCGGATTTCGCTCAGCGTCCGCAGTTCCATTCGTTAGGGTTTGGCCACGCCGATGACGCCGCACGCGACGCGGCCGCCGGCGTCGCCCGTGGGCTGTGTTTTCAGGTCATCGGCTTTTTCGTGAATGATCACGGAGTGCCCGACAATAGTTTCGTTGCCGGCGAGCTTTATCAATTTATCGGTCAACTCCAGATGCGCTTTCCCTGAGGCATCCGCTTCGAGATTACCAAGATCCCCCGCGTGACGATCACTCGCATCGGGCGCGCCGTGCTGGTGGTTCGCAGGATTAAAATGGCCGCCGGCCGACGCTGCCTTAGGATCGGAGCAATCGCCAAACTCATGGATATGGAAGCCGTGCTTGCCGGGCGTGAGGCCCGTGATATTGGCAACGACATTTACCTGATCTGCCAACGCGGTAAAGGTCACGGTGCCGGCTACAGTGCTGCCGCTTGCCGGATGAACTACCGCGATTGCTTTCGTGGTGTCACCCCCTAAGGCGACCGACGACATCACACCGATTCCAAGGAATATAGAGAGAGCTGTCTTCATGATCCCGCACGTTACAGCCGCGAGTCCGGCGATGTAAAACACCCGTTAGTCAATCAGCCGCTGCTCGATCCCTGAGTACGCGTCGATGCGCCGGTCGCGAAGAAATGGCCAGTGCGTCCGATGTTCATCGACGCGGCGCCACTCGATTTCTGCCATCACGATTTCTTCGCGATCGACGCTGCCTTTCGCGATGATTTCGCCACTCGGCGCGACGACAAAACTCTGGCCCCAGAATTCGATTCCCGCACCGCCCGCCGGCGCTTCATGTCCCACCCTGTTCACGGCGGCGACGTAGCAACCGTTCGCGATCGCGTGACTGCGCTGCATCGTTTCCCATGCGGAATGCTGAGCTACACCGAATTTTTCTTTTTCCGTGGGATGCCAGCCGATAGCAGTCGGATAAAATAAAATCTGCGCGCCACGCAGCGCGGTCAGCCGCGCCGCTTCGGGATACCATTGGTCCCAGCAGATGCAGACGCCAATTTTGCCGTGCGCTGTCGGCCAGGCTTTGAAGCCCAGATCGCCCGGGGCGAAGTAAAACTTTTCGTAAAACGCCGGATCGTCCGGGATATGCATTTTGCGATACTTGCCAAGAAATTCTCCGTCGGAATCGATGATCGCGGCGGTGTTATGGTAAATACCCGGCGCGCGTTTTTCGAAAAGCGATGCGACAATCACCGTGCCGGTTTCACGCGCGATTTCCTCAAAAACCTGAGTCGTCGGACCAGGAACTTCTTCGGCGAGGGCGAAGTTCGCGTGATCTTCGGATTGGCAAAAATATTGCGAACGGAAAAGCTCCGGTAGACAAACGATCTGCGCGCCATTGGCGGCGGCTTCGCGTGTGCGCGCAATCGCCTTCTCGAGATTAGCAGCCGGGTCGGGGCCGCACTGCATTTGCACCAGGGCAATCCTGGAGCTTCGATCGGCCATCTCGCTATTTCACTGAATCCGCCGGCACAATCTTAATGCTCTCGACGTTGATGCGTTTGACCGGCCGGTCTGGAGTGGTCGTCGGCGTAGTGGCAATCTTCTCGAGCACGTCATCGCCTTTGATCAGTTTGCCGAAAGCGGTGTATTGACCATCGAGAAACTTGGGCGTGCCGTGGCAGATGAAAAATTGACTGCCGGCTGAATTGGGATCCTGCGAGCGGGCCATCGAAAGGACGCCGCGCTCATGCGATTTCTTGTTAAACTCGGCGGGAACTTTATAGCCGGGATCGCCGGTGCCCCATCGCGACTGTTTGCTCTCGTCTTTCGTCAGTGGATCGCCGCCCTGGATCATGAATCCCTTGATAACACGGTGGAACGCAGTGCCGTCGTAGAAACCCGAACTCGCCAGTTTCTTGAAATTCTCGACGGTTTTCGGGGCAACTTCCGGCCAAAATTCCGCGACCATCTCGCCTTCACTGGTCTTGATGAGGGCAACTTCGTTCTTCGATGTATTCATGGGTGCTTTTTCCTTTTCGTCCGCGCTGCGCATTTCCGACACGCCGAGCGCCAAACCGAGGCAGCATAGCAAGGTCAGTTTCATATCTGACCAGTGGCACGAACGCCCCGCGATGTCACGGAGTTTGGAACGTGACCACGAGCTGCAATCGCTCCGCGTTCCACCGGTGCAGCGGCGTGATATTCCTGCAGGGTCTTGACCGTCAATTTATTCCGCTGCAGCGAACGAATGCCGTTCACGCTCGCCTGCGCTGCGCGAATCGTCGTCATGATCGGAATTTTTTGCGCGAGCGACGCATTCCGGATTCTCACCTCATCCTCGCGCGGGATCTTTCCGCTCGGCGAATTGATGATGAAATCAATGTCTCCGTTTTTAACGCGATCGAGAACATTCGGACGACCTTCACGCAGCTTGAAAACCCGTGTCACCGGCACCTGCGCTGCTTCCAGCGTGGACGCAGTTCCAGTTGTCGCGATGATGCCGAAACCAAGCTTTACAAGGTCGCGCGCAACCGGAATCACGCCTTCCTTGTCGATGTCCTGCACGCTGATGAAAACGTTACCGCCACGAGGCAGCGGAGGCGGCGCAGCCATCTGCGATTTCGCATAGGCGAGGCCGAGGTCCGCGTCCATTCCCATCACTTCGCCGGTCGATTTCATCTCCGGCCCGAGCGCGATCTCGGCACCCTGATAGCGCAGGTAGGGGAAGACAGCTTCCTTTACCGAAAAGTGCGCCGGTACAATTTCCTTCGTAAATCCGAGTTCGCTCAGGGTCTTCCCGGTCATCACTTTCGCCGCTAATTTTGCCAGCGGAACGCCAATCGCCTTGCTCACGAACGGGATTGTGCGCGACGCGCGCGGATTCACTTCGAGGATGTAGACATTTTCGCCTTTGACTGCGAACTGCACGTTCATCAGTCCGCGCACGTTCAGTTCCCTGGCCATCGCCTTGGTAGCTCGGGTGATTTCGTCGATCACGTTCTCCGAAAGCGTGAACGTCGGGATCACGCACGCGCTGTCGCCGCTATGGATCCCCGCTTGTTCGATGTGTTCCATGATCGCACCGAGCACGATGATCTCGCCGTCGGAGATGCAATCGACATCGACCTCCATCGCGTCTTCGAGAAAGCGATCCACGAGCACCGGCCGGTCCGGGCTGACCTCGATCGCGTTCTGCATGTAGCGCCGCAAATCTTTCGCGTCGTAGACCAGCTCCATGGCGCGGCCGCCCAGGACGAAAGACGGCCTAACGAGTACTGGATAACCGATTCTCTTCGCAATTGCGATTGCTTCATCCGCGCTTACTGCCGAACCACTCGGCGTCTGGCGTAGCCCCAGTTTGTCGAGCATTGCCGCGAACAACTTCCGGTCCTCCGCGATCTCGATGCTCTCCGGCTGCGTGCCGATGATCGGAACGCCCGCCGCCTTCAAACCGCCCGCGAGATTGAGCGGCGTCTGACCGCCAAACTGCACGATGACGCCCTCGGGCAGCTCCTGTTCGTAAATATTCAGCACGTCCTCGAGCGTCAACGGCTCAAAGTAGAGCTTGTCGCTCGTATCGTAGTCAGTCGAAACCGTCTCGGGATTCGAATTCACCATGATGGTTTCGAAACCAAGCTCTCGCAGCGCGAACGCCGCATGCACGCAGCAGTAATCGAACTCGATGCCCTGGCCGATGCGATTGGGCCCGCCGCCCAGGATCATGATTTTGCGCTTCGCGCTCGAGCGGACTTCGTTTTCGGTTCCGTAGGTCGAATAGTAATAAGGAGTAAACGCCTCAAACTCCGCCGCACATGTGTCGACGAGCCGGTAGGTCGGGATTACGCCTGCCGCCTTGCGTTCCGCGCGAATCTGCTCCTCCGATTTCCCGCGCGCGATAGCAATCTGGCGGTCGGAAAAGCCGAGCTTTTTTGCGCGCCGCAGCTCCACCGCCCCTTCGGCATTTAAGAGCGCTCGTTGAGCGTGAACCAGCTGCTGAATATTGTGGAGGAACCAACGGTCGATCTTCGTCAGATCGAAAATTTCATCCATGGCCATGCCGCCCTGGAATGCTTGCGCCACATAGAAGATTCGCTCCGCGTTCGGCACTGCGAGCTTCAGTCGAAGCGTCTCCATGTCGACTCGCGTTTCGGCGCCGTCGCCAAGCAATCCGAACCGCTTGATTTCCAGGCTGCGCAATGCCTTTTGCAACGCTTCCTTAAACGTCCGGCCGATTGCCATCGCTTCGCCGACGCTTTTCATCTGCGTCGTTAAGGTCGTGTCAGCATTCGGAAATTTCTCAAAGGTGAAGCGTGGCACTTTTACTACGCAATAATCGATTGTTGGCTCAAAGCTCGCCGGCGTTTCACGCGTGATGTCGTTGCGGATTTCGTCGAGCGTGTAACCGACCGCGAGCTTCGCCGCGATTTTCGCAATCGGAAATCCTGTCGCCTTCGAAGCGAGCGCGCTCGAACGCGAAACACGCGGATTCATTTCGATGACAACCATCCGGCCGTTCTCCGGGTTGACTGCGAACTGAATGTTCGAGCCGCCGGTCTCGACGCCGATCTCGCGGATGACCGCGAACGACGCGTCCCGCATCAACTGAAACTCGCGGTCGGACAGCGTCTGCGCCGGTGCCACGGTGATTGAATCGCCGGTATGCACGCCCATCGCGTCGACATTCTCAATCGAGCAAATGACGACGCAGTTGTCGGCGCGGTCGCGCATGACTTCCATCTCAAACTCTTTCCAGCCGACGAGCGACTCTTCGATCAACACCTCGCTCACGGGCGACAAGTCCAGTCCTCGCTCGGCGATTTCTTCGAGTTCCTCCGGGTTGTAGGCGATGCCGCCTCCCGAACCACCGAGCGTAAAGGCGGGACGAATAATGAGGGGGAAAGCCCCGATCGCGTCTGCTATTCGATTCGCGTCCGCGAGTGATTTGGCGATACCGGATCGCGGTACATCGAGGCCGATCCGCAGCATGGCCTCCTTGAACAACTGGCGATCTTCGCCCTTCGCAATGGCCTGTGCGTTTGCGCCGATCAAACGCACGTTATGCCGTGCGAGCGCGCCGTTGCGGTTCAATTCCATCGCTGCATTGAGCGCGGTCTGCCCGCCCATTGTCGGCAAAATCGCGTCGGGCTTTTCGCGTTCGAGGATCGCTTCGATCACTTCGGGCGTAATCGGCTCGATGTAGGTGCGATCCGCAAACTCCGGATCCGTCATGATTGTCGCGGGATTCGAGTTTACGAGCACCACCTCGTAGCCTTCCTCGCGCAGCGCTTTACAGGCTTGGACCCCGGAATAGTCGAACTCGCAGCCCTGCCCGATAATGATGGGGCCGGAGCCGATCAACAGGATCTTGCGAAGTTCGTTGTCCCGGGGCATTGCGGCGAGCGCAGGATAGTAGAAAATGCACCCGCGACACGCTTTTTGTGGCGCAGCCGCGACGTTAGGAAACGCGGACGATGAACGCGGCCTGTTACGCCGCCGCTACGGCACGCTGCCGGTTCAGGTAAACCTTGCAGATGCTTTTGATCCGCGTCAGCACATAGTATGTGGTCTGGCTGCGCACCCGCACCAGCTCCGCGCCGACGACGCGCGTCACAAAATCGCTCGGCAGATCGATGATTTCCTGCGGTGTCGCGCCGTCCAGGCCTTTGCATAAAATCGCCGTCATCGCGCGCGTAAGGGTTTGCACTTCAGGGCCAAGCGTCATGCGGAGATGTGCTTTGCCCTGCTCGTCCACTTGCAGATACACGCCCACTTTGTCCGCGCATTCCTCGTCTTTCCGAACATCTTCCAGATCAAAACGCTCGCCAGCCCGCGGCTCCTGTTTCGTCGCGTTATCTGCGTAGGAAACCAGTGTCTCGCGCCGCTCGTCTTCGGGTAGAACTTCGAACAGGTGAATAATCTTATCGAGCTTCGGGGGATACATCTTTCAACTCCTGCTCACGATCCTGATCTTACTCTTGTCCGTATGCCGAGAAATCGATCAAGAGCGGGATCAAGATTAAAAGCAGGAATGAATATTACGCGCTTCGCTCGATCGGCGCACCGACTTTGTTGCCCCATTCGGTCCACGAGCCGTCGTAATTCCGCACGTTCGACAGCCCGAGCAGGTATGTGAGCACGAACCAGGTGTGGCTGGATCGTTCGCCGATGCGGCAGTAAACGATCGTATCGGTCCCAGCCTTCAATCCACATTGTTCGAGGTAAATCTTTGCCAGCTCGGACGCAGATTTGAAGGTGTTATCATCATTCGTCGCAGTTTTCCACGGCACACTCTTCGCGCCCGGAATATGGCCGCCACGTAGCACGCCTTCCTGAGGATACTCCGGCATGTGGGTGACTTCGCCCTTGAACTCGCCCGGAGAACGCACGTCGATGAGAGGCTTACTCTCTTTGCTCTGCGCAAGCGCTTCATCGGCAAACGCGCGGACTTCGTCGTCGTAGCGTTTCTTCGGCACGGGATAATTTGTGCGCGGATATTTCGGGACCTCGCGCGTCATCGTCCGGCCGTCCGCTTTCCATTTGTCGCGCCCGCCGTTAAGGATTTTCACCTTCTCGTGCCCGAAGAGCCGGAACGCCCAAAGCGCGTAGCACGCCCACCAGTTGGCTTTGTCGCCGTAGAAAATGCACGTTGTTTCCGGTGTAATCCCTTTGCGACCGCACAGCTCGGCGAATTTCTCTGGCGAAATATAATCGCGGATGAGCTGATCCTGCAGATCGGAACGCCAATCGATATGCACGGCACCGGGAATGTGGCCAGTATCGTACAGCAAAATGTCTTCGTTCGATTCGACGATGCGGATGCCCTCGTCGCCGCGATGTTTCTCGAGCCAATCAGCCTCTACCAGCGCCTCGGGATGCGCGTAGTCCGTGAGTTGAGTAGTCATGGGAAAATCTTACGCGGACTTCGCGCGCGGTCGAAGATAATTACGAGGGCCGATGGCGCTGGCCGAGCAGGCGGGCGGCCTCACCCTTCCACGACTTCGACGTTGATCGGTACGATCTGATTGATCATGTAACCGCCGCGGTCGCTGTCGTGCTGCATCGGCTGGGTTTGCCCACTCGAATCCGTCGCCCGAACACGCAGCGTAGATCGCTGCGGTGTGGACGGTGTTCGCCAATCGTATTCCCACAGCTGCCATGCGTTCGGCATGCCTTCTCCGATTAAACGCGCCTCCCTCCAGCTTTCGCCGCCGTCGGAACTGAATTCCACTTTCGCGATTTTATGCCCCGCGCCCCACGCGGCGCCATGAATACGAATCGTTGTGTCTGTCCGCACACGCTCACCATTTTCAGGTTGCGAAATTTGAGCCTTTACCTGCATCTCACGCAACGGCACGCGTCGCGCGAGGCCGTGGGCGCGTTCCCAGTATGCGTAGTCGAGCGCTTGATAATAACCGTCGAAGGGGCTGCTCGTGACGACGATGCGCCGCAGCCATTTGACCGACGCCATCGCGTACCACCCCGGCACGATCGCGCGCAGTGGAAAGCCGTGCGCGTCGCTCAGTTCCTCGCCGTTCATCTCGTAGGCGAGCAGCACGTCCTCCTGCGCCTTCGCGAGTGGCAGACTGCGCGCAAAGCGCGTGTTTCCTGGAGGCGCCCATCGTTCTTCGAGCGGCCCTTCATCCGCGCCTTCCAAAATCACTTCGATTGCGCCGGGTTTTGGCTTCGCGCGAGATAGCAGTGTCGCTAGAGGAACGCCTTGCCACGCCGCGTTTCCCACCGCACCGAGACCCCATTGCACACCTTTGACCTTCGGTTCCAAAAACCGGCGATTATTTCCGGCGCATTCCAGCGTGGCGGAGATTGTGCGCGATTCCATCTCGCGCATGTCGTCATAGCCAATCTCGAACGGCTCCTCGACATCTCCCGCAACCTGCAGGCGCCAGTCGCGCCGCGCGATTTGCGGCACCGGGAAGTGACAGCGCACATAAAACGACTCGTTAGGCGTGATGAAGCCGTCGACTGAAGAAAACGGCATCTCGACGTTGAGTGGATGGGTCTCGTTTACGAGCAAATCGGCCGCACCCTTCGCACCTCGACTCGAGACGCTCAACTAGCTCCTTCCACCGGAAAACCGGCCTTCTTCCAAGCCTGCCAGCTCCCGGGAACGTTGTGAACCTGCTCGAATCCTTCCTGCTTCAAAATACTCGCGGCGAGACTGGCGCGATAACCGCTCGCACAGTAGACAGCGGTCGGTTTCGCCTTATCCAGCGCCGCGCTCTTCTTGCGCAGCTCCGGCAGGAAAAAATGTTGCGCGCCCGGGATGTGGCCATGCCTCCATTCGCCCGGCGAGCGAACGTCGAGCAGCTGGAACTTCGCGCCGTCGCGTTGCACGTCTTGCACACTCAACTGCGGAATCTTCGCAATCGGAAAGCCGGCAGCCTCCCACGCTTTCATTCCCCCCGCGAGGTAACCGGCGAACCTTGTGTAACCGGTGCGGATAAAAAGCTTCACCACATCGTCGATCGCGCCGTCGTCTTTCAACACCAGCAGCACCGGTTCCTCGGGGTCAAGCATCCAGCCGGCCCAGATTGAGAGCGTCGGTGTACCGCCGATATTCAGCGCACCGGGAATATGCCCATCGCCAAACGTCCGCATCGATCGCGTATCGATTAACACCCCTTTTTTCCCCTCAATTGCGGCTTGGAACGCTTTTGCCGGCATGGCCTGCACGCGCGGCAAATTGCCCATGATATCAGGCCCTTCCGCGTTGATCTTTTTCATCCGCGGATAATAGGTCGGGACCGGGGGGGCCGTGCGGAGCGCGTAATCCGTGAACTTCTCGACATCGTCGAATTGCAGGAACGGGTTCGCGCGCCGCTCGTAACCAATCGTACTTTGCAGCCGGTCGCTGATTTCCGCGCCGCAAGGCGAACCGGCGCCGTGCCCCGGATGAATGATCACGCTATCGGGCATCTGCAAAAAATAGTCGCGCAGTGTGCGAAACTGTTGCGCCGCCAGTTGTTTCGTCTGCGAATTGCCGAGAAGATCGGGACGGCCGGCAGAATTGACGAAAAGCGAATCGCCGGTGAGTACGCCCCATGGTTTGTCGGGCGTAGCGCTTTCTGCGAGCTCATAGCTCACATGCTCCGGTGTATGGCCGGGAGTGTGGCGGACGGTTATGACCGTTTTGCCGAAGGTAAACGTATCGCCGTGGCTCAGCTTCTCTGTCTCGAATCCGTAGCGCGCGCCGGCTTCATGGCTCACATAGATCTTCGCCGAATCGACGCGCGCGCAAAGTTCACGCGCTCCGCTCATCAAATCGGCGTGGATATGCGTCTCGAAGATGTGCGTGATCGAGACGTCCTTAGCTCGCGCGAGATCGATGTATTTTTCAACATCCGGCGTCGGATCAAAGACGGCTGCGATGCCGTCGTCATCATCGCCGAGCAAGTAGGAAAGCTCCGCGATTCCTTTCGTTTCAATCCGTTCGAAGACAAGCGACATGCCAATGCGACCAGCGCCCCGATGATAGGAGAAGGGCGCTCGCCGAGCAAGCGCTGAGCGCCTTACCGTCTGCGACGCCCGAACGAATAGCCGCGATGCGTCCGGCCGCCCCCGATGGCACGCTTGCCGCCCGAGGCCGCTTCCGGTTCAAAAAGCGCGGTGTAGAGATACGGAAAACCTTCGAGTTTGAGCCGCGGAATCTTTTGACCCATAAACCGTTCGATCGCATGCAGGGAAGCAAGTTCCTCACCGTTCATCAAAGTAAACGCGTCTCCGACATTTTGGGCGCGACCGGTCCGGCCAATTCGGTGGACGTAATCTTCGGGATGCTCGGGCACGTCGTAATTGATCACATGGCTCACACCAGCGATGTCGATGCCGCGCGCGGCGATATCTGTCGCCACCATGATTTCGTACTTTCCGCTCTTGAACCCTTCAAGCGCTTCGACTCTCTCGCGCTGCGTCCGGTTAGAATGCATCACAGCAACCGAATGCCGCTTCGCCTTTAACTTCACCGCGATCTTGTCCGCGCCATGTTTCGTCCGGCTGAAAATGAGCGCGCTGTCGAAATTCGTGCGTTCGAGGAGCGCGATGAGCAGGTCGAATTTTTGCTCCGCGGCCACAGGATAAGCCGCATGCGTGACCGTCTCGGCGGGCGAGCGGCGAGCGCCGATTTCGACCACCTGCGGCTCGTGAAGCACCCAGGCGGCGAGGCGCTCAATCTCCGGCGGTAAGGTCGCGGAAAAAAGCAGTGTCTGTCGCTCCGTGGAGATTTGCTCGACGATCCTGCGCACGTCCGGGAGAAAGCCCATGTCGAGCATTCGATCGACCTCATCGAGAACGAGGATGTTCACGTGGCCGAGATTGAGAGAACCCTGCTCGAGCAAATCGAGGAGCCGACCGGGAGTCGCTGCCACTACGTCCATTCCGCGAGCAGCTTCTTCGCGTTGCTTGCCATAGCCTACGCCGCCGTGCACGACAGACACGCGCAGGTCGGTAAATCGGCCGTAATCACGAAACGCGGTTTCGACTTGAGCAGCCAGCTCGCGCGTCGGTTCAAGCACGAGGCAACGGAAAGTTCCGTGCTTCGCGAGGAGGGTGAGGATGGGTAACGCGAACGCCGCCGTTTTTCCGGTACCGGTCTGCGCCGTGCCGATCAAATCCTTGCCGGCAAGAACAATGGGAAAGGCGCGGAGCTGGATTGGCGTCGGCTCCGTGAACCCCATCGCCTGCGTGCCCCGCACGATCTCCGGCGAGAGGCCAAAATCTTTAAATGACACGCGTGCAACGTAGTGCGGCGACGCATTTTAGCAAGGTCGTTAGGCCATGTGCGTTGCATTTCATGCATGACAACGAAGAAGTCGCGCCGTAGACAAAGACGCTCTGGCTCGTGAATACCTCACTTCAGATTTTAGTCATCGCCGATACGCACGACCATCTGCCGGCAAAGATGGAAGCGTTGGCGGACGGCGCTGATGAAATCTGGCACCTCGGCGACCTCTGCGCGCCGAGTATCCTGAGCGCGATCGAAAGGATCGGGCCGCCCGTCACCGTCGTTCGCGGAAATTGCGACGGCAATTTCGAGTGGCCGCTCTTCGTCGATTTGAAACGGAACGGCGTGCGCTTTCGGCTCGTCCATATTCCGCCGGACCATTCGCCCGAGAATATTGACGTCGTTCTCCATGGACACACGCATGTGCCGCGAGATGAGCGACGCGATGGAGTTCGCTTCCTTAATCCCGGCTGTGTAACGCGACCGAACCGTGGAGCGCGCGCAAGCGTCGCGCGACTACAGATTGGAGCAGACGGAAAACTGGAGTGGCGATTACTCCCTTCGCGGTGATTGGCGTCGAATGAATTCGTGCCGACTAGCTTCGGACGGCCACGGCCTCGTGTGTCACGCTCGCGCTATGGATGACCCCGTTGGCGGGCAACGTCACCGGTTGCTGAGCGAACTGCCAGATCGCGGTCACGGCGCTCAGAATGAAAAGGCCGTAAACGACCATTTCAAAAAAGCTCCGTTCTCTTTCTTCTGAGCGAACGAGAAGCGCGTAGGTGGATTCATGCGCGACACTTGCATCGCTGATTTCATTTTCGTTTTTCATAAGGATAGTGGGTTACTATCCACTCCTTATGCATGGGACGTGCCACAGCCTTGGACAAATTATAAGACGCTCGCTAACAGCGTCTTATACGGATCCACGAGAGGCCACAACTCTCCTGGCGTTGCGCGCCCGGGATTTCGCCGTCCCGTTTGTGGGACGAAGAACGCCCTGGCGTCTATCGAGCGCTCCCACGACCAAATCTACGCCAATAAACTACTTCTCCGTGACTGATTCGGGCTTCGACTTTGACGCAGGCTTCGATTCGGCTACGTCCTCCACATCTTTCTTCACTTTGGATTTCTTGCCCTTTTCGACTGGCTCGTCGACCACCTGCGGCGCGTCTACCCACTCGATAAAGGCAACTGGCGCAGAATCGCTTTTGCGCGCGCCCAACTTAACGATCCGTGTGTAACCACCATTTCGGCCCGCCGCGCGAGGCGCAATGTCTTCGAACAACTTCTTGACTGCATCCTTCTGGCGGAGCACGGCAAGTGCCGTTCGCCGCGCATGTAATGAACCCTTTTTGCCAAGCGTAACCATCTTCTCCGCGAGCGGTCGCACAGCCTTCGCTTTCGCGAGCGTGGTCTTGATCCGCTGATGCTCGATCAAGCTGCAAACCTGGTTTGCGAGGAGCGCCTTTCGATGTGCCGCCGTCAGGCCAAGCTTGATTGTTTTATTCTGATGTCTCATGGGTACGCCTTCGAGAAACTACGGAATGCCTGACGCGTCTAACTCTGTTCCGCGTCAGCAGTCCCATTGCTACCAGCACCGTCAACGCCACTCGCTGGAATATCGACCAAACCCGGATCAAACTTCATTCCCAATCCCAACTGCAGCTGCTGCAGTTTGTCTTTGATTTCGTTGAGCGATTTCTTTCCGAAATTTCGATACTTCAGCATCTCGGCTTCGGTCTTCTGCGCGAGCTGCCCAACCGTCGTGATATTGGCGTTGTTCAGGCAATTCGCCGCGCGGACACTGAGCTCGATTTCGTTGACGCTCATGTTCAGAAGCTTTTTCAGCTTCATATTCTCTTCGCTCACGCCCGCCGGCGTCTCATCGAACTCGATCACGTCTTCGTTAAAGTTCACAAACACATCGAGGTGATGACGAAGAATCGCCGATGCCTGGAGCAATGCGTCATCCGGCGTGAGGCGTCCATCGGTCCAAACCTCAAGGATAAGCTTGTCGTAATCGGTCCGCTGTCCGACGCGGGTATTTTCGACAGCGTATTTAACGCGAGTAACTGGTGAGAAAATGGAGTCAATCGGGATCAGCCCGATTGGTTGATCGGCGCGTTTATTTTCGTCGCCGGTGGCGAATCCACGACCGACGCGCACTTCCAGTTCCGCATCGAATTTGTGCTTCTTGTCCATCGTGCAGATGAGCTGCTTTGGGTTCAGGACTTCGTAGCCCTGCACGAGCTGGATATCCTTGGCAGTCACTTCGCCTTCTTTATTCACAATCAACGTCAGCTTGCGCGGCTCATGTTCGGCCGCCTTGAACTTCACCCGCTTCAGATTGAGAACGATATCGGTCACGTCCTCCACAACGCCGGGCAATGTCGCGAATTCGTGTTGCGCGCCGGTGATTTGCACGGCGGTGATCGCAGCTCCTTCGAGAGATGAGAGCAACACACGCCGAAGCGAATTTCCAACCGTGTGGCCGTATCCGGCTTCGAACGGCTCGGCGACAAACCGCGCGTAGGTTTCCGTGGCTGTGCTCTCGTCTTTCACGAGAGTCTTCGGCATTTCAAAACGACCGTAATGGACTGGCATAAGCTACTGCGAATATCGAGGTTGGAAGATCGAATGGGCTGCACTCGGACTTCGTCGTTCGGAATTCGTCCTTTCCTAAACGCCGGGTTACCCCTGACGAGTGCGGCTTCACGTCAGCGACGGAAACCCAGGGACCAACGGCGCAACTTCAAAAACTCGCTGCGGGATGTGGAATCAACACCACCGCGCCCGCTTTGCAAGCGCGATTGTAGCTCCACCGTCGCTGGCGGCAGGAAACCGCCAGAGATGCTCTAGCCTTCGACCACGTCGTCGGGCAGCTCGTTTTCCGTGGCGGAGGTCTTCGGGAAATAACGTGCCAGGAGCGAGCCGGCTTCATCGATCGCATCCACGATCGCGTCAGTGAAATGCTCCGCGGAAAAATGCACACCCATCCCTTCTACGAGCTGGTCCCAGAATTCAGTGCCGCATTTTGCATGGACGCCCTCGTCTCCGATGACCGCAAATTTGCGCGCACGCGGCGCGACAAAGATCAGAATGCCATTTCGCTCCGTCGTTTTGTGCATGCCGAGCTTCGTGAATTTCTGCTGCGCGTGTTCGAGTGCATCATCAGCCAGTTCGCCGCGCTGCACATAAATGCGAATTTGTCCGGATGATTTAGCTTCCGCGCGACGGATCGCCGCAACGACGCGATCGTGGTCGAGGCGGTTGAGAAATTCTTTCGTCCGCATTCTGTTACCAGCTGCCGCTGGATCCGCCGCCACCGAAACTTCCGCCCCCGCCGCTGAAACCGCTGAAGCCGCCACCGGACGAACCGCCTGACCAGCCCCCGCCACCACCGCCCCAACCGCCGAGGAAAGGCCCGCCCAAACTTGAGTAGCCGTAGCCGCGCCGCCGTTTGCCAGCGCGCATTACCATTAGCAAAACAATCAAAAAAATGATGAGAACGAGCCCGCCACGACCACCGCTCCCCTTTGATGCACGGTCCGCATTCGTTTTACCGTCTCCTTTGTATTCACCGCGAATCGCCTTGCAGATGAGATCGATCCCTTCAGCCAGGCCTCCTTCGTAATCGCCATTACGAAAATGCGGATTGATGTGACGCGTCCGAATATCGAAAGCGGTTACATCCGGCAGGACCCCTTCCAATCCGTAGCCGACTTGGAGTGAGATTTTGCGATCTTCGATGAAAACCAGCAACGCTACTCCGTTTCCGCGGCTGATTTGCTTTTGTCCGATTCCCCACGATTGCGCGATCCGCTGGCCGTAATCCTCGATCGATGAATCGCTTTGCATTTTTGGAAACACAGCGACCACGATCTGGTTTGATGTTTCGCGCTCAAATTGCGCGAGTTGCTCGTTGAAACGCGCCGCCGCTTCTTTTGAAACAACGCCCGCGTAGTCGTTGAAGTATGCCGCCGGTTTGGGCGGAATAGTCTCCGCACCGTAACCGCGGACGACGACAGCACACAAAACGGCGAGCGCGAGCCACTGTAGCGGCAGCCGCGTCGGCTGCATTCGCGCGGGCGACACGCCCGCCACGACAGCAAGAGGCTGGCCCACTCTACGGAGTCGCGGCCGGCTTCGACGCTGGCGTAAAGGCCGGGACGGCCGGAGCCGGTGAAGCCCCAAAGGTCCCGAAGTTTACCGAGGGCGCGCGTTCGCTGCCGGCTTGCGCAGTAAAGAACGGTCGCGAAACAAATCCAAAGAGCTTGTTCAACATGTTGGTCGGGAAAGTCCCGAGCGCCGTATTGTACTCCTGGACCGCCGCATTGAAATTACTTCGCTCCACCGAGATCCGGTTTTCCGTGCCCTCGAGCTGCGCTTGCAAGTTTTGGAACGCTTCCGTCGCTCGGAGTTGCGGGTAATTTTCGCTCACGACCAGCAACCGCGATAACGCCGTGCTCAATTGCCCCTGCGCCTGCTGGAATTTTTCCAGCTCAGCGGCGTCGGTCGGCGCTTTGCTCGGATCGAGCTTTACCTGGCCTACGCTTGCGCGCGCATTTGTCACTTCCGTCAAGGTCGATTTCTCGAAATTCGCCGCACCCGCCACGGTGTTGACCAGGTTTGGAATCAAATCTGCGCGACGCTGATAGACCGACTGCACGTCGGCCCATTTCTTGTTCACGTTCTGCTCCAGCGTGACGAGCCGGTTGTAACTGCCGCAGCCGGTGAGCCCGAAGACCAACGCCACGAACGTCACCGCTTTTCCGCATCTGTTCACGATCTTGTTCATATATAAGAAGTCCCGTCTATTTCTGCCCAACCATTGACACATGTCCGGCAACGCGCTTCCACTCGCCGTCCTGCTTCACGAATACGTCGGTCCAGCTATATCTCTCGTTCAATCGTTCGTCCCCCAGCCGCGCAATGATCGAGCCGAGTGCAGTGACGACGGCGGTGGTGCCATAAACTCGCACCCGGGTCTGATCGATTTTCTTGATGCGCTGTTCATCCGCGGAGGTGTCGGCGGCACAGGCGCGAGAGATCGGTGATAAGAAAAACGCCAGAGTGACCGCAGAGAGAAGGAA
>JBDUAZ010000145.1:0-5010 GCA_040004385.1 Chthoniobacterales bacterium
ATCAATTCGGCGGCTGCGCTCGGGGTGGGCGCGCGAAGATCGGAGACAAAGTCGGCAATGGTAAAATCGACCTCGTGACCGACCGCGCTGACGACCGGAATTTCCGAAGCCGCGATGGCGCGCGCGAGAATCTCCTCGTTGAACTCCCAGAGATCTTCGATGCTGCCGCCCCCGCGTGCGAGCACGATCAAATCCAAGGGCGTCCACGACTCGTTAGGCTGAGTCAGTTCACGGAGGGCAACGGCGATTTCCGCGGCGGCGCCCGTCCCCTGGACGCGCACCGGGTTGATAAGGATGTGCACGTTCGGCGCGCGCCGCTGAAGGACATTGAGCATGTCTCGGATAGCGGCGCCGGACGGTGAAGTGACGATTCCGATGCGGCGCGGAAATTTTGGAAGTGATCGCTTGCGAGCGGGGTCGAAGAGGCCTTCTGCGTCGAGCTTTCGCTTGAGGGCTTCGAATTTCGCCTGGAGCAAACCGATGCCACGCTCTTGCAAAATCTGAACGCTGAGCTGGTACTGACCGCGCGCTTCGAAGACGGATACGCCACCGTAAATCTGCACCTGCGCGCCGTCGGTGAGGGGTGGGTGAAAGGCCGGAAGTGTGTTCCGGAAAATCACGCAGGCGATTTGCGCGCGCTGATCCTTGAGCGTGAAATATTGGTGTCCCGAGGGATGGAGTTTGTAGTTCGAGATTTCACCCTGCACCCAGACCGCGCGGAATTTTGTCTCAAGCGCCCCGCGAATCGCGCGCGTGAGTTCGGCGACCGTCAGAACTTTCGCCGCGCTACCGAAGAGATCGTCCACAGATTTCGCAGGTTAACACAGATTTCCTAAAGCGCGGCGATTCCACCTGGGGGGGCGCATGCTTCAAGCGTGCTGGCGAGGGATTCCAGCCCTTGCGCACTTTCCCCTCACAGCGTTACATCGCGAAGAGATTCGTGCGGGCAACATGCCAACAACCGCACGCAGAATGCATGCTTGCCAGACTAGCTCCCGAACAACTCGTTTTGCATCCCCACAGGCGGCTTCAAACCGAGTTTTCGGTATGCATTCGGCAACGCGACTCGACCCTGGGGCGTCCGCTTGATGTACCCTTCCATGATCAAGTAGGGTTCGTTTACTTCTTCGAGAGTGCCAGCTTCTTCGCCGATCGCGACGGCGAGAGAGTTCAAGCCGACCGGACCCCCATTAAACTTGTGAATCAGCGCTTCGATAATCCGTTTGTCCCACTGGTCGAAGCCATCGCGATCGATCTCGAGCATGGTGAGCGCGCGGTCCGCCAGCTCTGCCGTGATTTTTCCGTCCGCTTTCACCTGCGCGTAGTCGCGCACCCAGCGCAGTAGATTATTTGCGGTACGCGGTGTGCCGCGTGTACGCGCGGCGATTTCGGCTGCTCCCGCTGCATCAATTTCAACGCCGAGCAGTCCCGCGCTGCGCTCGATGATTTTGTGCATCTCGTCCGCGGCGTAGTAATCGAGCCGCGCCGTCATTCCGAAACGCGAGCGAAGCGGCGCGCTCACCATTCCCGCGCGCGTCGTCGCGCCGATGAGCGTGAATTTCGGCAATTGCAGTCGCAAACTCCGCGCCTGCGGACCCTGATCGATGATAATGTCGAGGCGATAATCCTCCATCGCGGGGTAGAGATACTCTTCAATCGTGGGCTGCAGGCGGTGGATCTCGTCAATGAAAAGGACGTCTCCTTTCTCGAGACTTGTGAGCAACCCCGCCAACTCGCCTGCTTTTTCGATCACGGGGCCGCTCGTGTTTTTAACGTTAACGCCCATCGCATTTGCGATGATGTTAGCGAGTGTCGTTTTGCCGAGGCCGGGAGGGCCGCTCAGCAAAATATGTTCGAGCACGTCACTACGTTTTTTTGCCGCTGCCACGAGAAGCTCGAGCCGTTCGCACACTTTCACCTGGCCGGTGAATTCGCTGAACATGGGCGGCCGCAGCGAGACTTCAAAGGCCGGATCTACTTCGGGAGGTTTCATGCCTGCGGCGTCATTCGCTCAGTTTTTTTGTGAGGACGAGCTCCGTGCCGCGCGCCTTCAAAATGTAGTCTACTTTGTCGAACGCGTTGCGGATCAGATGCAAACCGAGGCCCCCCGGCTTGATCAAATCATGCGCGCGTCCCTCCATCGTATGCGGCGCGCGTTGTTGCCCGTAATCGCGAAGCCGCATACGGACACAGGTCCGCAATCCCTCGAGTGACAGCGCGATCAGTTGATCGTCGCGCAAATGGTAAGCGTGCCGGATGATGTTTGTGCAGGCCTCATCCACGCCGAGGACCATGAGCGTCCGTTCCTTCTCCGAGAACGGGTAGGAATCAAGAAAGCCGCGCACGAATTTGCGCATCAACGCGAGGTTGCCGGTATGACTGGAAAACTCGACTTTCTTTTTCTTCATCACGACACGCGGGAGGCTCGGCATGCCGGCCCGATCATTCAAGTCCTGATCGGGAAAACTGGTGGACAGCCCGCTGCAACATAGCTCTGTTTTGACATGTGGAAATGGTTACTCGCGTTGCCGGTTATCGCCTCCACGGTGTTCGCACAGGAGAGACCAAGCGCATACGAGGCGCTCCGTGTCGTCGGCACTCAGCTTGGCCGCGCCAGCATGAATCACGTCGTGTCTGTAACCGGCATTAATGGAAATCCGCAACCGAGAACATGGAAAATCCTCCTCGAAGATCGGAGAGTCGCCGCAGGGTTTCGCGAAATCGAGGTAGGCGATGGCCAGATGATGCCGGAGCGAGGACCGGTTCGCTCAGTGATTGGATCCTCTGAGAATGCGACAATTAAGACTTCGCAGCTCAATCTTGATTCAAGCGGGGCATACGCAGTCGCCCGGCACACCGCCGAGACATCGCACACGGTATTCACGCTCGTGAGTTACACGCTGCGCGCCGATCACCGGGGAAAGCCCACATGGATCGTTACGCTCCACGATTCACGATTAGCGCCCGTAGGTACGATTCACATCGCTGCCAACAACGGAACGGTGACGCGAGTGGAAGGGATGTACTCCGGCGCGAACATGGCGCAGGTCGAAACCGACAAAACAAACGCAGAACCGTCCGATGAGGAAGCGGCAGATGGAGACGACAATCTCGTCACGAAAGACATCAAACGAATGTTCCGGCGCACAAAAAAGGAAGCGATTCAGACGTTCGGGCGCGTGCAGCATTCGTTTGAAGACTTTTTTTATCGCCGCTAGCTATCGCGCTCGTCGGCAATCGAACTACGTCTGACCGATCCAGGTTTGCGGGGCGATTTCTTCCCATCGGTCGCGGATCGCTTCGAATTCGTCCTCCTTAAGCATACCCGCTTCAAGTAGCTTCGCGTTTTCGGGCCAGCGTTCCGGCTTGGTCGTGCCAACAATCGCGGTATGGACTCCCGGCACTGATAAGGTGAAGCGAAGCGCGTGCGCGATCGATCGCTCAAGCGGACCGCGTCGAATAAACTCGTAATCGAGTTTCCGCAGCCGGTCCCAGTAGGTGTGCTGGTACGAATCGATCGGTTTGTGGCCTTCTTTCCAAGCCGCGTTAGCGATCGGCCGTTTCGCTATCACGCCCATTCCGCGCTCGCGCGCAGACGGGATCGTGATCTCGATGGATTCCTGATCGGCGATATTCACCGACGTCTGGAGCGTGTCGAAAGCTCCGCATTCCACGGCAAACCGCCCCGCGATGCTGTCGCCGCTGTAGCCAATGTAACGCGTATATCCGCGCTCGCGCGCAGTCTGGAGCGCTGAGATTGCATCGCCTTTTCGCAGCATCGCTTCAGAGCAGCTGTGTAATAGAACCAGATCGAGCGTCTCGGTTTGCAGCCGTTGCAAACTGCGTTCGATACTTTGGAGAATCGACGCCGATGACCAATCTTCGCTTCCGATTCCGCGCGGATGCCCGCATTTCGTGAAGAGATAAAAATCGTCTCGACGACGACCGACAGCTTTGCCGATCAGCTCTTCACTGTCTTCGTAGCACTCGGCTGTGTCGATCACGTTGAGACCGGCATCCAAGGCGCTGTTTAAGAGCCGTTCGACTGTTTCTTGCGAAGCGCCTTCGTAACCAATTTCGGACCCCCCAAATCCGAGAACGGATACTCGCATGTCCGTCTTTCCGAGTTGGCGTTTCTCCATAACGCCGAGAGTAAGACAGCGCACCGGACTTGTCATCCCGCGCCATCCGCGCGACTCAGAATGACCAACGTTAGAAAACCAATCGCGTCAGGCCACGTCCCGATTCGATTCGGCCGATCACTCTCGCTTTCAGCTGCCCCGAGATGGCGTTCGCGTTCTTTTCCGAAACAATAGCCACCATCCCAATGCCCATGTTGAAAACCTGATACATCTCTGCGCGATCGACTCGTCCATTGCGCTCGATGAATTCGAAGATCGCCGGTAATCTCCACGTTTTCGGATCGATGACTGCATCGCAATTCTTCGGCAAAATGCGCGGCAGATTGTCGATCAATCCGCCGCCGGTGATGTGCGCAAGGCCGTGAATCGAGCCAGGCGTTAACTTCGCGAGCATCGGTTGATAGTTCCTGTGCGTGCGAAGCAGCTCATCACCTAACGAGCGCTTCAAGCCAGGTAGCTTGGCGTCCAGTTTCAGGCGCCTTTTTTCGAAAAGGATATTCCGCGCAAGTGAATAGCCATTCGTGTGCAGACCGTTTGATGCGATCCCCAGAATTGCGTCGCCGGGCCTAATGCGACTGCCATCGATCATCTCGGCGCGATCCACCACACCGACGATGCAGCCCGCGAGATCGTATTCACCTTTGCGATACATGCCCGGCATCTGCGCCGTCTCGCCGCCAATTAAAGCGCAGCCGGCAGCGCGGCACGCTTTCGTGAAGCCGCGCAAAAGTTGATCGAAAACGCGCGCCTCCAGCTTTTCCGCGGCAATATAATCGAGAAAAAACAGCGGACGCGCGCCGAGCACCGCAATGTCGTTTACGCAATGGTTTACGAGATCGGCGCCGACCGTGTCGTGCCGGTTCAGAGC
>JBDUAZ010000159.1:0-16895 GCA_040004385.1 Chthoniobacterales bacterium
AAACCATGCGCGTTACGTGCGCTCGGCGGACGCCTGGATGCTCGGGGTGTTTATTTTGCCGCTCGCGAAATTTGACGACGCGTCGGCCAACTTGTCGGGTTTCGATGTCCACCATGCACTGAAGCTTTCAGCGCTCGGTGCGAAAACGGATAACGTCGATGCGCTTGTAGCCAGCGTGAAAGAAGCGAAGGACGCGATCAACGGTTTCAATGTACGGCATGGAGCGTTGGCGTCGATTAGTCAGATGGAAGTGCCACTCCCGGCATCGGCCCCGCTTGAGTGTCTTAAGAAAGACGCCGGCGCGTTCAGTGAGCTAGCGCTGCCAGTATTCTGGGAAGCATCGGCCGACGACGCCGAGCGTACGATCGCGATCATCGCCGAAAAGCGGCAAACAGAACATCAACCGAATCTCGGCTACAAGTTGCGCACGGGCGGCGTCATCGCATCGGCATTCCCATCGTGCATCCAGGTCGCGCGCGCCCTGGTCGCAGCAGCCAAGCGACAGGTGCCGATCAAATTCACCGCCGGTCTGCACCATCCCGTTCGCCAGTTTCATTCCAGCGTCGGAACCGAGATGCATGGGTTTCTAAATGTCCTCGGCGCCGGCGTACTTGCCGCCGAGCACGACTGGGACGTGCAGCAAACCGCGACGATGCTCGAAGAACTCGACGCGTCAACGTTCAGTTTCAACAACGATGAATTTCAGTGGCGTGAGTGGCGTATCCCGACGGATTCAATTCGCGCGCGCCGGGCCGTCGTGACATCACTCGGGAGCTGTAGTTTCGATGAACCGCTTGAAGATCTGAGAGCGCTTAATCTTTTTTAAATGCCGCTCTCGTCTTTTATCGAAGTCGCCGGGGACTCACATTTCCCGATTCAAAATCTTCCATTCGGGATCTTCAAACCGCGCAGCGGCGAAGCGCGAGTCGGCGTCGCGCTCGGAGATCTTGTCATCGATCTTTCCTTGCTCGAAGAATTCGGTCATTTTCGCGCGCCAGAATTTCCGAACGGCGGTGTTTTTGCCAGCGACACGCTAAATCCGTTTCTCGCTCTCGGGCGGCCCGCATGGCGCAAGGCGCGGGAAATTCTGCAACACCTGCTTGCTGCGGATACCCCGACGTTGCGTGATGACGCTTCGTTGCGAGATCGCGTGTTTCACGCACAAGAAGAAGTCACGATGCAATTACCGGCACGGATTGGCGATTACACCGATTTCTATTCGTCTTATCATCACGCACACAACGTCGGAACGATGCTTCGCGGCGCGGAAAATGCCTTGATGCCGAATTGGAAATGGCTGCCCGTCGCCTACCACGGACGCGCCAGTTCCATCGTCCCGAGCGGAACGCCCGTGCGTCGTCCGCATGGCCAGATTAAACCGCCGGACGCCCCCTCGCCGATATTCGGGGCAAGTCGTGCTTTCGATTTTGAATTAGAGACGGCATTTTTCGTGGGCCCGCCGAACGTGCTCGGCGAACCGGTTCCGATCGACCAGGCAGCCGACCATATCTTCGGGATGGTCCTGATGAATGACTGGAGCGCGCGCGATATTCAGACGTGGGAGTATCAGCCGCTCGGTCCGTTTCTCGCAAAAAATTTCTGCACGAGCATTTCCCCGTGGGTTGTAACTCTGGAAGCGCTCGCACCTTTTCGGAAACCACTCCCGCCGCAGGACCCGGAGCCATTGGCATATCTACGCGTGGCAAACGACTTCAGTTACGACATTCAGCTGGAAGCGCTCCTCCAGACGAAATCGATGGATTCACCGCACAAAATCACGCGCACCAATTTTCAGAATCTTTATTGGAGCATGGCGCAACAGCTGGCGCATCACACCGTCAACGGCTGCAACCTCCAGACCGGCGACCTGCTTGCGAGCGGAACGATCAGCGGACCGACGGAGGATTCGCGTGGCTGCATGCTCGAGCTAACGTGGCGGGGAGCAAATCCGCTTACGCTCCCCAGCGGCGAAAGCCGGAAATGGCTCGAGGACGACGACACCGTCGTCATCACCGGCTGCGCACAAGGCGAGGGATATCGAGTGGGCTTTGGCGAGGTCAGCGGTCGGATTATTCCGGCCTAACGAGAAGCCCCTTACGCCAGGAAATGCGCGTTATGCGTACGGGGGGATTCGCCTCCCGAAGTGCTAGAGCGCGCTAAAGGCGCGGTCCATGACTTCGAGCAGAAAGTCAGCGTCAGCTTCCGCCACGCACATCGGCGGCGCGAATCGGATCGTTTGCCCATGCAGCCCGCCCTTGCCGAGGAGCAGTCCCATCTCGCGACAGGTTTCGAGAACTTGCGCACACTCCGTCTTCGCCGGCTCCTTTGTGCTGCGATCCTTTACGAGCTCGACGCCCAGCATCAGGCCCTTCCCGCGCACGTCGCCGATAATGTTGTGCTTCTGCTTCAGCTTCTCCAGGCCACCCAGGAGACGATCTCCCAGTTTCAAAGAATTTTGTTGAAGCTGTTCGCGTTCGATCACTTCGAGGACAGCGTTGCCCTGCGCACAGACAACCGGATTGCCGCCGAAGGTATTGAAGTGAATGCGCTTCGACAGGGTCGTCGCGATTTCGCGCGTCGTCACGACAGCCGCGAGCGGACAGCCGTTCCCGATGCCTTTCGCCATTGTCACGATGTCGGGAATTACGCCTTGTGTTTCAAAGCCCCAAAAATGCGATCCCGTTCGTCCGAAACCAGCCTGCACTTCATCCGCGATGCACAAACCGCCCGCAGCACGCGCATGTTCGTAAGCGTGCTTCAGGTAGTCGTCAGGAAAAACAATGACGCCGCCGACGCCCTGGATCGATTCGGCAATGAACGCAGCAACCTGGCCGGGTGTGCCGTAGTCGATTAAATCTTTAACATCTGCCGCGTAATTCTTCCCGGCCTCGGCATCCTCGCGTCCCCAGCGGCCGCGATACGGATCCGGCGTCATCGCGTGATGAACGCCGAAACTGTGCGGCACATTAAACTTCCATGTGTTGTGCGAGGTGAGGCCCATCGTCGACGCATTGCCGCCGTGATATGAATTTCGCAATGCAAGCACGTCGTAATTGCCCGTGTAAGCGCGCGCCATCAGGAGCGCGAGGTCGTTCGCTTCCGATCCCGAGTTGACGAAGTAGCACACCTTCAGGTCGCCCGGCATTTTTGACGCGAGGTGCTGCGCGTATGCGGCGATGTTCGGATGCAAATAAATCGTCGTGGAATGCTGCAGTATTTCATTCTGGCGATTCGCCGCCGCAACGACATGCGGATGACAATGGCCGACGCTCACCGTCACGATTCCCGCGAGCGCATCGAGATAACGCCGCCCCTCCTCATCGAACACGTATTGCGCGCGTCCTTCGACCAACATGAGCGGCTTCTTGTAGTAGAGAAAAATTCCGGGATTGAGGAATTCCTGGCGTAGCCGAAGGACTTCCACGGCGGGTGGGCCGGCGTAGGGCGTTGCTGGATAATCAAACGGTGGCAGGTCGGGCGTTTTCATCTCTCTGTCATGTTGAGCGGAGTCGAGACATCTCTCGCCGTTACCTCCCGCGGTCGGGCCTCAAGGTGCGGTGCAATCGAAGTGGGGCCAAATAATGTCTCGGGCGCGTTTGAGAGCGTTCCGCGATCACTCGCCCGCCATCGCCAGGTCTCGCTCTGTGCGTCCGATCTTCATCTGAGCTTCTTCGCAGCGAACGACCCGGTTTTCAGCATCGAGCACGGCCACCCGCGAATGATGGGTCTTCGCTTCTTCCAACGTCAGACGCGCAAAACTCATGATGGTGAGACGATCGCCGATCGCGCCGAGACGGGCCGTGGCGCCATTCAATTCGATCAGTCCCATCCCGGCCGGTCCGTAAATGACGTAAGTCTCGAAACGCTCTCCATTCTGGAGGTTACCGACTAGGATTTTCTCGTAAGGGAGGAGCCCCACCATTTCGGCAATATCCGCGGAGACAGTGAGACTGCCCTCATAGTGCAAACTGGCGCCCGTCACTGCCGCGCGATGAATCTTGGATTTTAAGAGCGTGACCTGCATTAAGTGCGACAAAGAGAGCGTAGAGCCGCGCTTTTGCAACGCACTTTCGGCGTGGTCAGCGACCCCGCCCTGCAGAAATCCACCTCATGGTCTTATCGGCCAGTTTGTCGAACGCCGTGACGGCCAGGGCAATGTGTTCTTCCTTTGTGTCTTCGATCTTATTGTGACTGATGCCGTGCAGACTTTGCACAAACATCATGATCGTTGGCACCCCCGCGCGCGCGACTTCCGCGGCGTCATGCAATGAGCCGGATGGCAGACGGTGAGGTCGTGCGCCGCTTTCGGCGATGGCGGCGTCGGCGAGCGCGATCAGCTCATCGTTGAATAAGACCGGCTCGATCTGCCAAATCCGCTCCCAATTCACTTCGACTTTGCCTTCTGCCGCGAAGCGCTCGCTCGCATCTCTCGCTTCACGCACCATTTGCGCCAGTGCGTCGCCGTCGAGATGTCGCTGGTCCAAGGTGATTCGGCATTCCTCGACGACGCTCGTGACAATTCCCGGTTTGGTCGTGCAGGAACCGATCGTGCAAACGCCGCCGTTGCGCCCGGCAATGCGATAGATTTCTGCGCTCATTTTCCCGGCGGCGAGAAATGCGTCGCGACGGCGATTCATCGGCGTGCTGCCGGAGTGCGCCGCCTGACCGCAAAATGTGATCGCGTGCCGCTCCACGCCAAACGTCCCGAGAACGCTGCCGAGGGGGAGATCGAGGTCGAGCAAGACCGGACCTTGTTCGATATGCAGCTCGAGATAGGCGGCTGCGTTTTCTAATTCGCGCGAACAGTTTTTGACGTTTTCAAAATCAATGCCGTGCGTCTTCAGCACGTCAGGAAGAGAGAGCCCCTGGTCGTCTGTCAGAGCCCGCGCTTCGGATACGTCCAGATTTCCAGAACAAGCGGACGAACCGAAGAGGCTTTTTCCGAAACGCGCTCCTTCTTCATCGGCCCAGTCAACAAGCCGAACCGTAATCGGCGGCCGGCCGCTGTAGTGCGAGTGTAGACGCCGCAGAATCTCGACGCCGGCGAGAGTGTTCAGACAACCGTCGAGCCAGCCGCCGTTCGGCACCGAGTCGATGTGGCCGCCGATGAGCAGGCACTTTTCGGATTCACCGCGCAACGTCGCCCAGAGATTACCGGCTTCATCGCTGTGAATTTCGGAAGTCCACGGTTCGAGCTGCTGCCGAAGCCATTGCCGGGCGGCTGCCCATGTAGGAGTAAACGCGAGACGTTGCGCGCCGTTCGGGTCGCCAGTGAGCGCGCGCAGGTGTTTCAGATCCGCAATCGTTCGCTGCGGGTTGAACACCTCGTTCATGCGCGAAGAAAACGTAGCCGTAGCCGTTCCGTTCTACAACGTTTCACGCGAAAGACGCGCTTCTTCAGGCGAGCGGATGCGGAACGCCGAAGCTGATCGATCGCCGCGCATCGATCCCGTTAAGTTCTCCGTGCATCCGTGCATCGCGGTTTATCCGAATTAAAAATGATGCGGCTGACGAGTTATCGCTTGGTGATTGCACTTGTCATCGGCGCAGCGGCTTTTGTGCCGAGTGTTGCCACTGCGGCTAAATCGCGGGGGCATCACAAAAGTGGCGCTCTCAAATCGCACGCGCGGAGTGAAGCCACACGACATCGTGCGACCAGTCGGCGCAAAGCGGCCGGCCGGCATGATGCCGAGCTGCGCGAGATTGAGCGGCGGGGGGACGACGAAATCGAGCCCCCGCTTCCTGAAAGCGAATAGAGCGCCGGTGCTCCAGGTATTGAGCTAATCCGCGGGCGTCAACGTTGTTTGATCCTCAGATTGACACGATACTGCGCGTCGCGGCAGAGCTTTCGTTGCTTGACCTGCCTCGCAAAACAACTTTACCTGAATCCCCAACCTCGACCCAGGACACCTGCCCGTGGAACTCAAAGACATCCGAGCCATCATCGATTTGATGAAGAAGAACGACCTTTCGGTCTTCGAGATGGAAAAGGACGGATTCAAGCTGAAGCTCCAAAAAGGTGCCGGCGATCAGACCGTATTTGCGCCATCGCCGCCCTCCGCTGGCACGAGCGGCGCGACTGCCGCGAGCGCTCCGCCTATACAGCCAGCAGCCGAAACCAGCAAAGCGGCGGCCCTGAAAGAGATTGTCTCGCCGATGGTTGGCACTTTCTATCGTGCTGGCTCGCCTGACGCGCCCGCTTTTGTCGATGTTGGAAAAGCGGTCGATGAAGAGACGGTCGTCTGCATCATTGAAGCCATGAAAGTGATGAATGAAATCAAAGCGGAAGTGAAAGGCGTCATCGCCGAAGTCGTGGCCGAAAGTGGTAAACCGGTGCAGTTCGGTCAGGTGTTATTCCGCGTGCGCTGACGAGCGGGATCCGCGTCGTTGAACGCAAACTCTCGTTTCTGCCGCTCGTCGCGGTGTGAACGCCCTTAGGCGAACTTCCAAATCATGTTTGAAAAAATCCTCATCGCGAACCGCGGAGAAATCGCGCTCCGAATCATTCGCGCCTGCAAGGAATTAGGCATTCGCACTCTGGCCGTCTATTCCGAGGCGGATGTCGATTCGCTCCATGTGCAACTGGCCGATGAAGCGATCTGCATCGGCGCGCCGCCGAGCTCCGAAAGTTATTTGAAGATCGACCGCATCATGAGCGCAGCTGAAGTCGGCGACGTCGATGCGATTCATCCTGGCTACGGTTTTCTCGCTGAGAACGCGCACTTCGCCGAAGTATGCGAAAGCTGCAAAATCAAATTTATCGGTCCGCCCGCAGCCGCGATGCACGCGATGGGGGACAAGAACTCCGCTCGCGCCTACGCGCGCAAAGCTGGGGTCTCTGTCACGCCAGGCAGCGACGGCATCGTGGAAAGCGAACAGGAAGCACTGAAAATAGCGCGCAAAGTTGGCTACCCTGTGATGATCAAAGCGGTCGCTGGTGGCGGCGGCCGCGGGATGCGTGCGGCGCATAACGACGCGAGTATCGGCCGCGCGTTTCACAGCGCGAAAACGGAAGCTCACAAGGCGTTCGGCAATGATGAAGTTTACATCGAAAAACTGATCATCAATCCGCACCACATTGAATTTCAAATCATGGCCGATAGTCGCGGCCGGACGGTTCACCTCGGTGAGCGCGATTGCTCCATCCAACGTCGCAATCAGAAAGTGATCGAGGAGTGTCCTTCGCCGCTCCTTTCGTCGTCACTACGCAGGAAAATAGGTAACGCCGCCGTGAAGCTCGCCGAAGCCGTAGAATATCAGAATGCGGGCACGATGGAATTTCTCGTCGACAACTCCGGTCATTATTATTTCATCGAAATGAACACGCGCATTCAGGTCGAGCACACGATCACGGAAGAGGTCTACGGATGTGACCTGGTGAAGGAGCAGATTCGCATCGCCGCGGGCGAACCGCTTTCGCCGCATATCGCGAATGCGACCCCACGCCTGCATGCAATCCAGTGCCGCATTAACGCCGAAGACCCCGAGAAAAACTTCCAGCCATCGCCCGGTCGAATTGCATTTTATTACGCTCCTGGCGGTCGCGGCGTGAGAATTGATTCGCACGCCTACACCGGTTACATCGTGCCGCCTTACTACGATTCGATGATTGCGAAACTGATCACGGTCGGCGCCACACGTGCGTCAGCGATCGATCGAATGCGTCGTGCGCTCGACGAATACTATATTACCGGCATCAAGACGACCGTCCCCTTTCTCAGTGCCATCATGCGCAATGCCGATTTCCGCGCCGGCAATTACGACACCGGCTTCGTCGAGCGGATCATGTCTTCCGACGCCTTCGAGCTAAAGCCAACACGCGCGCGACTGCACGAATAAGTCACGCTCTTGAGCAGCGCGGATATCAGCAAATGTCGTCTCTACGGCATTCTCGATCTTGCTTATGTTAATCGCAGCGCCGTTATCTCCGTCGCGCTTCAAATGGTTGCCGGCGGAGTTCAGATAATCCAGTTGCGCGCCAAATCCCACGGTCCCGACGAGATCGAACACATTGCCGCTGACATACTGCCAGTCACTCGGGATGCCGGTATTCCTCTAATTGTGAACGACCATTCCGAAATCGTTACGGCGATGGAAATCGCGGGCGTTCACGTAGGGCAGGACGATCAATCGATCAACGAAGCGCGGCGCTCGGCGGCGCGACCGTGCATCGTAGGTAGGTCAACGCACAGCATTGGACAAGCGACCCAAGCGGCGGAGGAGGGGGCTGATTATATCGGATTTGGCCCTCTCTACGCGACGCCGACGAAGCCCGATTACACGCCCATCGGTTTGCATGATATAGGGCGGGTTCATGCTGCAGTTCGCATTCCAATTTTCTGCATTGGCGGCATCAACCTCGATAACCTGCCGGCGGTCATCGCTGCCGGTGCGCGGCGGGTGGTTATCGTCTCGCGCTTGCTCTGCGCGCCGGACATCGCAGCTTATGCGCGTGCCGCGAGAACTCTTCTGGACGCTGCGCCGCTAAACTAGTCATAGAAATGTCTCTTCTCGTCCTTGGCTCCATCGCACTCGATACGGTTAAGACGCCTGTCGAAGAACATGCGGACTTGTTAGGCGGATCGGCATCATACGCCGCACTCGGTGCGAGCTTTTTTACACCGGTGAAACTGGTTGGAATTGTCGGGGACGATTTCCCGGCTTCGGAATTTGAGTTCTGGAAATCGCGCAAGATCGATACGGATGGCGTGCAGCGCGTAACCGGTAAAACGTTCCGCTGGTCCGGCGAATACGCCTGGGACATGAATACGCGCGAGACGCGCTCCGTCGCGTTGAACGTCTTCGAGCATTTTCGTCCGGAATTACCGACTTCGTATCGCGAAACGGCGTTCGTATTGCTGGCGAACATCGCGCCGGCGCTGCAGTCACATGTGCTCGACCAAATGGAACACCCGCGCTTCGTTCTCGCGGATACGATGGATCTTTGGATCGAGACGACCCGAGCGGATCTCGATGCGCTCTTGCCCCGCGTCGATCTCCTTATTCTGAACGACGGCGAAGCGCGCGAGATGACGAAAGAGACCAGTCTGATCAAGGCCGGCAAAAAGATTCGCAAGGCCGGGCCGAAATATGTCGCAATAAAAAAAGGGGAGCATGGCGCGTTGCTCTTTGGCGAGGACGAATTTTTCAGCTGCGGCGCTTATCCGCTCGAAGATATTCATGATCCGACCGGCGCCGGCGACACGTTTGCGGGAGGCATGGCCGGTTATCTCGCAGCGGCGAAATCGGGAGTAACTTTTGGCGAGCTGCGCAAGGCGATGATCTACGGGAGTGTGCTCGCCAGTTTCAATGTAGAAGCATTCAGTATGGAACGGTTGCGGATTTTAACGATGCCGGAGATTGTTGCGCGCTATCAACTTTTTCAATCGATGAGTCAGTTCGAGCTCGCGAGCTAGTGTTCTAACATGGCGAAAAGGGATCCACGGGTGGACGCATGCATTGCCAGGGCCGCGCCGTTCGCACGGCCCATATTGAAGCACATCCGAAAAATCGTGCACGCCGGTTGTCCTGAAGTGCGGGAATCGATCAAGTGGCAGTTCCCACACTTCGAACATCACGGGGTGATGTGCGGGATGGCGGCATTTAAGCACCATTGCACTTTCGGTTTTTGGAAGGCGTCACTGCTCTTCGACAAACCGATCAGAGAGCGGGATGCGATGGGACATTTCGGCAGGATCACATCTCTAGCCGATTTGCCGGACGACGAAAAGCTGATCGCCCTTGTGCGAAAAGCTGCAGCCTTAAATGAGGCCGGCATCAATGTTCGTCGACCAAAGAGCGCGCGGAAACCAATTCCGGTGCCGGATTATTTCAAATCGGCGCTGCAGAAAAACGCCAAGGCGCGAAACACCTTTGTGACTTTAAGGCCGAGTCACCAACGCGAATATCTCGAGTGGGTGACTGAAGCGAAGCGCGAGGAAACCCGTGCCAGCCGGATCGCGAAATCGCTCCGATGGCTGGCCGAAGGTAAAACGCGAAATTGGAAGTATCAGCCGAAGAAGCGCTAAGGGAGCGCGTCGGCTTCGGCCGAATTATCTGCCGATGAGGATAAAGATGCCGGCGGCGAGGGCGAGGATGCCCATGATAACGGAGGGAATAACGACAGCGAAGAGCGCCATGAGTCCCACGAGGATAAGGTAAATCGCGAGCAACAGCATGCCGATGTTTTTGGTGAAGTTCATATAATGTTTTTTGAGGTTAGACGCCCTGACAACAGCAAGCAGCCGTGGCAGGTCTAACCATCTTTCACGGCAGAACTGCGATGTCGATCTTTAATCGCGCGCCCGGCGACCGTTAGACACGATGATCTGTCACGCGCGCTCGCCCAGATTCGGAGATATTGATCGTGCCACGATTTAGTTGAAGATCTTACGAATGGAAAACGTCGCCGCGAATCTCGAGCAGGTGATGTCTGCGATTAGTGACGCTGCACGCAAGGGCCGCCGCGATCCCGGTGGTATTCAGCTAGTCGCAGTTTCCAAAATGCACGAAGCGGAGAAGGTGCGGCTCGCGTTCGACGCGGGGCAACAACTCTTCGGCGAGAGCAGAGTCCAGGAAGCGCGCGCGAAGATTCCGTTGCTTCCCTCGGCGGCACGGTGGCATTTCATAGGACGACTACAGAAGAACAAGATCCGGCACGCGCTCCCACTCTTCGAATTGTTTCACAGCGTCGATTCGCTTGACCTTGCGCGAGACATGAACCGCATTGCGGAGGAGGAGGGGATACACCCGAAGATTTTACTCGAGATCAATGTCGCGGGTGAGGGGAGTAAGATCGGTTTCGCGCCGGAGGCACTGCACAGGGAGATGGAAGCCTTGCTCGCTCTTCCGCGACTAACAGTGGAAGGGCTCATGACAATTCCACCGCTCGCTCCGGAGGCGGAAGATTCGCGAAAGCATTTCATCGAGCTCCGCCGAGTGCGCGATCAGATCGAACGCGATTTTGGCGTTACTTTGCGTGAGCTGTCGATGGGCATGAGCGGCGATTTCCCAGTCGCGATCGAAGAGGGTGCTACGCTTGTGCGCGTCGGCACAGCCATCTTTGGAAAGCGAACAAAAAGCCCCTCGAAGGGCGAGATCGCTGAAGGGCCTGTCTACATTTAGCGATTGTTTTGCGTTTAGGGACGCGAAGCTTGCTCGTCCGGAGTGCGTTGTTACGATTCTCCGCTCATGCAATTGGCTGCGGAAAACATCCAGTTGATCGGTTGCGAGCTGGCGATTAGATGGAACGACGGCCTCGAGTCGTTTCTCGAATTGCCATATCTACGTCGCGCCTGCCCCTGCGCATCGTGCGGCGGAGAACCGGACGTCCTCGGCCACGTGCTTCGACCAGAGGTCACATATTCTGAGACAAGCTTCGAACTTCGCAGCTGGGAAATGGTCGGCGGTTATGCCTTGCAACCACGCTGGGGCGATGGACACGGCACTGGGATTTACAGCTACCAATATCTCAAGCGGCTCGCTGCTGCGCAGCCAGCGCCGGGATAGTTGACGCCAGTGTTAGGCTGTTTTTCCCGTGACGCGAACAACCAAAGCCGCGCTTCTTCTCTCCTCCTTCATTCTTTGCGCTTCGGCCATTTTCGCTACGAATCGGCTACGCGAGCGCACACCAGATCCTGCGCCTTGCGATCTTTATTCCGTTGTGAACGATCAACTTTCCGCATTCCGCGCCGATGATTTTCGCAGCGCCTACCGATACGCGGCCAGCAGGGTGCAGCAAAAATTCACGCCGGAACAATTCGAGACCATGATCCGCGTGAATTACCCGGAGATGGCGCGGGCGAGTCGCGTGGAGTTTGGGTCCATTCAGGTGCGCGATGCCTCCGCGAGCGTACAAGCATTTTTCTTCGCATCGAATGGATCGGTGCGGTCGTTTCTCTTTTCGCTCCTGTCCGAAAAGGATTCCTGGAGGATCGGAGGCGTCGAAGAAGTGGGCGCGCCCACGGTTCCGCGCCGGCTACGGGGAACCCACGCGTAATCGAAGCCGGCCGTGCGCTAGCTGGCTCCAATCGTAATTCGCAGCAACGACGTATCTCTAGCCGCAGGTCCTACTGCTCTGTCCTGCAATGCGGCCGGCACCAGGAAAAACTCGCCCGGCCGCAGCGTGACACCTGCACAGGTGAGAGCACCGGTCAGGCAGCAAACGATCGCGAATTTCTTGTCCTCCGCCGCCTCGCGCGGGGATCGGAGTTGCCATTTATCCACGTTGAACAGCTCGTGGCTGACGAGTGACTCGCCATGCGGCCGCGTCAATTGCGGGCGCACATCCCCGAAGTCGATGCAACGGAGCGACTCCGCCACGTGCAACTTCCGGCTCCCACCTTCTGAGTCGCTGCGGTTCCAATCGGACACTCGATAGGTCGTGTCGCCGTTCTGTTGTACTTCGACGATCAGATTTCCCGCGCCAATCGCATGCAATCTTCCACTGGGCAGGAACATCGCGTCGCCGGTTTTAACAGGAAAGCGATGCGCAAGTTCCTCCACATTTCCTTCCGCGATCGCCTGCGCGAAGATTTCAGGAGATAAGCTCCTCGTCAGGCCAACGAAGAGCTCGGCTGTTTTCATCGCATCGGCAATGTACCAGAACTCCGTTTTCGGTTCGCCGCCGAGCTCAACCGCCACGCGTTCCGGAGGATGCACCTGGAGTGAGAGGGTGTCGTGCGCATCCAGCAATTTGATCAAGAGCGGAAAGCGCGGCGCATCGGACACGTCCCCAAAAATTTCATCCCGGTACTCTGTCCAAAGGTCGTGCAGAGTGCGGCCACGCAACGGTCCCGCGCGAACGACGCTCTGCGCTTCCTCCCGATCGACGACCTCCCACGATTCCCCGACTGGAACGCCTCGCGGGAGCTTTTTGCCGTAAAGCGATTCGAGCCGCCGGCCTCCCCAGACGCGCTCCATAAAAACGGGCTCGAAGACGATTGGAAGAAAATCGCGTTTGTTCATTGTTAGGCATTTCTGTGAACCCCGAAAACCTTCGGGCGTCGCACGGACGCCCTACAATTCGCGCGCCATCCGTCGTTTGCAACGCAGCCCGGGCCTATCGCGTGTTTGTGAAAATCCAGTGCGCTCATAAGGTGAGCATCTCTCAGAGGATGAAGTCGCGATTCGTAAGATACTGGCTACCTGTGCTCGGTTGGATGCTGTTGATCTTCAGCGCCTCAACCGATGTGATGTCGGCCGAAAGTACATCACGCTTCGTGACGCCATTTTTGCGCTGGCTCACGCCGGACATCAGCTCGGCCGGCATTGCGCTGGCTCATTTTTTTATCCGCAAAGCCGCGCACGTTACCGAGTATGCCATTCTTGCAATGCTGCTTTGGCGGGCCGTTCGCCATCGCGCTTCAGAAGGGCGGGAATTCTTTTGGCCGCAGGCGGGGATCGTTCTTTTGAGCACTACCGCTTACGCCGGCCTCGATGAATTTCACCAAGTCTTCGTCTTCTCGCGGACGGGGTCGATCCGCGATGTCATGATTGATGGCTCGGGCGCATTCCTGGCTATCTTCGTCTGTTGGCTTTTCGTGCGCGGACGAGCAGCGCGAGAGATGGACGCGCACGAAACGTCGGAGGGAGATAAGACGAACGCTGCGCCCCACCGCCTCGCGCGCATCACGATCATAAGCCTCTTGCTTGCGTTTATCGGGACGCAAACTCTGACGATTTTCGCGATGTCGTCTCGGATCTCCGGCGTCCTTTCGCGCTTTCCCCGGCTGCCAGGGCATTTCTCGAGCGTCGGAATTGTTTCCGTGGCGGCAATCGCCGGCCTCTTGCTTTTCAAATCCCTAAGCGAAAGGCTGCGGAAGATTTGCGCGGCTTTTTATGGAGGAGGCCTGGCATTGATTGTTCGCGCATACTCAATGCGCCTGGAGGGAACCTACTGGCGACGCGCGGTCTTCGATGGTTTGGTCGTGCTGGTAATCGCGCTCGGAGTCATCGCCTTTGCGCCGATCCGAAATCGAATGCGGTCACGCGATTGGGTAACTGCCGCGGTCATAAGCTTCGCGGTGATCGCATTTTATGCACTTCTCCTGGAGGCCGTGAGGCGTGCTGGAATGAGGCCGATGGCGGCGCGCTGGTCGTACGTTGGCGGATGAGCAGGTAAGTTTGGCAATCGAAAAACAGCATCCTGGCGCCTCGTCTTTCTGATATTATTGACCTATGAGCGTCGAGATCCCGCTCGATCATCTCGATGACCTCTGGCCGCAAAAATTCCGTGGCGCGCGGATCGGCGCGTTACTCCATCCCGCGTCTGTCTCAAGCAAGTTAACGCACGCGTCGCGCGTTCTGGAACAACAAAGCGGGAAGCTCTTTCGGCTCGCGGCTTTCTTCGGTCCGCAACACGGCTACCTGGGACAGACCCAGGACAACATGGTCGAATGGCGGAGCTACACGCATCCACGGCTCGGCATTCCGGTGCATAGCTTGTATGGCCAAGACCGCGAGCCGACAGATGAGATGCTCGACGGCATCGACGCGCTGGTCGTTGACCTGCAAGACATCGGGGCGCGCTACTACACGTTCATCTGGACAATGTATCTCTGCATGCGCGCATGCGAGAGGTGCAAGGTTCCAGTGATCGTCCTTGATCGGCCGAATCCAATTAACGCTATCGCAGTTGAAGGACCCCTATTGAATCCCGATTACAAATCGTTCGTCGGCCTGCATCCGCTGCCGGTCCGTCACGGCCGCACGATCGGCGAGCTCGCGAAGCTGTTTCAACGCGAAGCATTCCCGCACTGCGAGCTGAGCGTCCTGCCAATGAGAAACTGGCAGCGTGAGATGTGGTTTGATGATACGGGCCTGCCCTGGGTGATGCCCTCGCCGAACATGCCGACGCTCGACACCGCGACGGTGTATCCCGGCATGTGTCTCTTGGAAGGCACGAATATTTCGGAGGGGCGGGGGACGGCGCGACCGTTCGAGATTTTTGGGGCGCCGTGGATCGACGCCGAACAGCTAACGCGCGAGCTCAACGCCCTGCAATTGGACGGTGTCGTTTTTCGCGAAGCCTGCTTCCAGCCGACATTCCAGAAATTCGCGGGGGAATTGTGCGCAGGTGCTCAACTCCACGTGACCGCCCGTGATTCATTCCGGCCCTTCGCAACCGGCGTTGAAATCATACAGACCATTCGCCGGCTCTACGCGAATTCCTTTCAATGGAAGCAGCCGCCTTACGAATACGAATACGAACGCCTGCCGATCGAGGTTCTTCTCGGCGGTCCCGTCAGGGAATTTTTCGACGAGTGAAATTCCGCTGCTCGCGACTTCATCATCGATTCCAAATGCGTCGATAAAATGTGGGCCTGGCTGGGCTCGAACCAGCGACCCTGCGCTTATCAAGCGCATGCTCTAACCAACTGAGCTACAGGCCCAACAAATTTAGGAAATAAATGATTTAGCGATTGAAGCAAATGAATTCACCAACTCGCTGACAACTAAAGCCGCTTCTTGGCAAACGCTCGGTCAGAGGCCGATTTGAGATAACGTTCAAGTGCGATGGCACGTTCAGCATCGGACATCGCAATGTATGTTTAATGGTCTAGGGCCTCCATTTCGCGGTGTGCCGAACGCGACCTGCATTATGCGCGATCAGACGATTGCGAGGGCGCGCGCGTGCCCGACATAAAAGCGATCCGGGAAGTTGACGCTCTCGATGATGTAAACGTACGTGAATGTGCTCACTCCCTGGCCTGCCGAGTCGAAGCTCGCTGCGTAAGCGTGGCGAGGTTAAGGAGGTCCGCCTTCGCTAAAGCTACGGCGCGACAGTCCACGCCCTGCTGCGAGCGTAGACTGGAGGCAAGGGGATTCGAACCCCTGACATCCAGCTTGCAAAGCTGGCGCTCTACCAACTGAGCTATGCCCCCGGAAGAATTCCGAATGTCGAATGGCGAATGGCGAATGCAAGAAGAGAAACCGCGATGGATCGGCCACGTCTGTAGCCGTTTCGCTGTGCGAAGCGTGGGATTGAACGTCGCCTCGGCAGCCCGCCCTCGCGTCGCCCACAAAGCGACGGCTACAGAAAGCAAACGAAAATGCCGGAGGGCGATCGCTCGCGCTCCGGCATGTCTCATATTTGGTGCAACTAATTCTGCGTCACCCTTTGAGCCTCAAAGGACCGCGGATGACGCTACGACCGTCGGGTGGAGTGAGAGCGGGCGGCCGGCCTGTCCACCGATCGGCCGCGCTGACTCTCAGTCCTGCAACGAAGCGGCTTCGTTGCCATCTCGTTCATGTCTAAGGTACTGCCCGGTACGCTGTTCTCACGCCACTTGAATCGACAGCTCGACCCGTAATCTCTCCAAGGTTATTTATGTCCTTGGCGCTTTCGAGACGGGCAGAATAGCCGGGTGCTTTGAGATCGTTAAGGTCTGTAGGTACGGTACCATTATTCCAAACAACCGCACGACAATCAACAAAGTCCGCGTCGCATGAGACACCGACTACCTGGCGGGCTTCGTTAATACCGTAGGCCTCACTATCCACATGCGCCGGTACGCGTCGCTGCAACGGTTTGAGATGTCGGATGCCATCGTCCTTAGTCCAGATGAAAGCGTGTAATATGTCGCCTTCAACAAAGGCGGGGTCGCCGGCAAACCCGACGATATCGCCTCGTCGATTGATTGCCGTCGGCGTGTTCCACCACTGAGCGCCAAGGTTGCCGATGTCAGCCACCCCGCCATTTTGCCAAAGCACGGCGTGCCTGGCCGTATGTCTTCCAATGGCCTGGTCGCAGATGCCCGAAATGCCCACGATTTGACCATTGTCATTGATCGCCGTGGCGGATCCTGAGGTGTCGCCGGGGATCAGAGGGAGTTCCTGAATCTGGTCTGGTGGTCCGAGTCCCCACATGGCTGGGCGAAACTGGAGGACTTGGG
>JBDUAZ010000149.1:0-4981 GCA_040004385.1 Chthoniobacterales bacterium
GGGAGCGATCGCAACGACCCGGAGGGATCGGCTAGGCTGGTTGGCCGCCGCCTTGGTCGTTGAGCTGATCAGTGTCACGTGGGTCTGCTCGCTCTATCACGTCTTCTTTCAACCACTGCCATCTGTGCTAGCGGTCGGCGTCAGCCTGGCCGCAGCATTCGCATTCCTCGATCTCGCAAGACGCTGGGCCGCGCGCACACCCGCCAAAGTATTCGCGGATCGAGTTTCCGATGAACAAATCGCTAAAATCAGCTCCGCGGAGACGCCGGTAAAACTTGCGCCGAGAGCATCTGAAGTGACCGCGGTGGTTGTTGACCTCGCGTATAAACATGATCTCGCGGACGAATATGAGCCGGCAGTTTTCGCGGCCCTCACCGAAAGATTCATCGCACATGCGACGGACACTTTTTTGAAGGCAGGCGCTTATATCGAGTCCGCTGCAGGAGAGGGCGTAGTGGCGATTTTCGGATTCCCCGTCGAAAATCCTCAGCATGCGGAGCAGGCGACGCGTGAAGCTATGGGCCTCGTCGGATCGATCGTCGATCTTCCGGAATCAGCGCGCGAAAATGGCGCCACAAGCGTCGGCATTCACGCCGGCGTCAGTTCGGGTCGCATGATCATCGCGCCGCTCAGCGCGGATGGCGCCGTGCTGACGACTGGAGAGCCGGTAGAACTCGCGCGGCGATTCTGCATCGCAAACCGCTTCTACGGCTCGCGCGTTCTGATTGGGCCACGGACATTCGAGTTGGCGAGCAAAACGCTGGTGGCGCGACCGATCGATTTTCTCAGCGGTGTCGACGTAAGGCAGCGGCATGAAATTTACGAGCCGATCTCACTCATCGTGGATGCGAGCCCGGATGAGCTGAATCGCCGTGACGCATTTTGGAATGGCGTAGTTCTATACCGGGAAAAACGGTGGGCCGAGGCTTACGCACAATTTCAGCAGGCACGCCGGCCAGACGATGCCGATGACGCGCCGCTGCAACTCTACCTCCGGCGGCTTGAGCCGCTCGCGCTGCATTTGACCAGTTCGCCGCTGGACGAGTGAAGCCCTGCCGGCCGTGAGGAAAACGGAATACCCCGCTGCGATCCGGGAATTGATCGCCCAACTTCGTCATATGCCCGGTGTTGGTCCGCGTTCCGCCGAACGCATCGCGCTTTGGATGGTCCAGTCCCGTGGCGATCAGAGCGAACAGATCGCGCGTGCGATTTCTGCGACGCGAGCCACGATCCGATCGTGCGCGCTCTGCGGTTTTTTTGCGATGGACGAAATCTGCGAGATTTGTGCGGACACCTCTCGGTCGGCCGATCTGCTCTGCGTCGTGGAGCAGCCCACGGACATTCTGCCATTGGAAAAGACATCAGCCTTCCGTGGACGCTACCATTCGTTAGGTGGGCGCATTTCGCCGCTCGACCACATCGGACCGGAAGATCTGCGTATAAAAGAGTTGGTATTGCGAGTCGAATCGGAAAACTTTTCGGAAGTGATTCTCGCCCTGGCCGCAGATGTCGAAGGTGAGGCGACCACGAATTATCTCGTCGAATTACTGAAGCCGTTTCCGGTTAGTCTAACCCGAATCGCCCACGGGTTGCCGGCAGGCGGGGGTTTAGAATCAGCGGATGAACTGACGCTTTACCAGGCCCTCGCGGATCGACGTCCGCTCGGTTAGCGCCGTTTCGTAGGGTCTGGGCCCTGCTGTGCATGTTGCTTTCCCGATTGGCCGAAGATAGCTTCCGCTGCAATGGCGTGCATCAAAATCGACCCTGCGTTGCATCAGGCGCAGAAGCCGCCCTGGATCAAAGTGCGACTGCCGTCGAATCCTGTTTTCTTTTCGACCAAGGCGCTAATATCCGACCTTCGGTTGCACACTGTTTGCGAAAGCGCGCAATGTCCAAATCGGTGGGAATGCTGGAGCCAGGGCACAGCGACACTGATGATTGCGGGAGAGCGCTGCACGCGCGCCTGCGGTTTTTGCGCCGTCAGTACCGCGAAGCCGTTCCCGCTCGAGGAAGACGAGCCGGAACGCGTGGCAGAAGCCGTGCGGCGAATGGGGTTGAAACACGTCGTCGTCACCGCTGTCGCGCGTGACGATTTAAAGGACGGCGGCGCCAATCACTTCGCGCGGACGATCAGAGCGATCCGCGAGATGGATCCCACCGTCATCGTAGAAGTGCTCGTTCCGGATTTTCACGCGCAAGACTGGTGCATACAAACTGTCCTCGATGCCGGTCCAGACATCTTCAATCATAACATGGAGACGGTGGAACGTCTTACACCACTCGTTAGGTCGCGAGCGAAATATCGCACCTCCCTTGAAGTGCTGAGTAAGGCCAAAAAGATCTCTCCGAAAACGGTCACGAAAAGCGGCGTCATGCTCGGCCTCGGCGAAACGGCGCCCGAGCTTTTTCAAACGATGGAGGATCTGCGTGAGATCGATTGCCAGGTGCTGACATTGGGGCAATATCTGCGTCCGACGCCGGACCACCTTCCGGTCGTCGAATTTGTCTCGCCCGAGCGCTTCGAAGCGTACGGCGAGATTGCGCGTGCGAAGGGATTCGCGCACGTCGCCTCCGGTCCACTCGTTCGCAGCTCATATCACGCCGCCGATTTCCATCCGGTAGTTCGCTGACGATGATGCCGCATGCGCCGGCGGCTGCTGTCAATCGCACAACGGTTGGGGCGATCATTCCAGCTTACCAGGAGGAGCGTCACATTGGAGACGTCGTGCGGAGGACGCTCGCACAGCTCGATCACGTGCTCGTTGTGGACGATGGATCGACCGACGCCACCGCCGCGAATGCCCGTGATGCCGGAGCGGAAGTGCTCGTGCACGCTGAAAACCGCGGCAAGGGAGAGGCGATCAAGGGCGCGCTGCGACTCTGGCTGGAGCGCGACCTTCTTTACGCAATCATTCTCGACGGAGACGGCCAGCATTTACCGGAAGAGATCTCCAGATTCATCGCCGCCGCGGCCTCCGGTGCGGAAGTTTTGATCGGTACGCGGATGAGCGACGTCCGTCGAATGCCGTTGCTCCGGCGTCTTGTGAATCGTTATATGAGCTCGAAAATCAGTCGGATCTGCGGTCAAAACATACCCGACACGCAATGCGGATTTCGGATGTTGCACCGCATAGTTGTCCCGCATTTGCTGGAAGGCGCAAACCGCTTTGATTATGAAACGGAGATGCTGATCGTCTCGAGCCGCCAGGGATTTCGCGTCGAATCAGTGCCGATTAGTACCGTCTATCGTGACGAAGTAAGCAGCATTCGCCCGGTGCGCGATACACTCCGCTTTTACAAACTAATACGGCGCTATCAGAAGCACTAGTCCCTAGCGTGTCACAGCAGTCCGCGACGTCGGTAATCGCCGAGGTTTCCGCCCGACGATCGTTCAATCAAATCGATCGTGAATTTCAACAGGCAAACTTCCCACGCATCGTCGACGCCCTGGATTACCGCGCTCAGCGGTTCTTCGGACTGCTGCACGCGAGTTCTCGTTCGGTCGATGACGGAATCAATCGATTCGCGGACCGTGTCCTCCACGACGTCTGTTTTGCGGAACTGAAAACCGTACTTCAAGACGGTCAGGTTTCCCGCACGTTCCCGCAGTTGGGCAACGTATTGTTCGGCCTTGTCACCGAACCCCTCGAGCAACAAACGACAGTAATGCTCCGGCGCGAGGATTTGCGGTCGCTCGGCATGGACTCGTCCGTCGCGGATGCGCACTTCATTCACGCGATCCATTAATTCCGAGATCAGATAGAAGCGGAAGGTCGTATTACCGAAGCTCGCGATCTGCATTTCCGGCGCAAGAATCACGCGCGTGTTCTCGATCGCATATTGAAAATCGTCCTCGTTCAGCATGGAATGGGCACGTTAGAACAAACGACGGCCGCCGCAACGGGAGTCCACCATTAGATCGCGGAGTTGGTTATCGGCCCGACCAGAACCGAGCGCGCACGCCCCGCCCGCCAGCGGAGAAGCGCTTCCGTTGTGAAAATTCCCAGCGCAATCCAGATCAACGTGAAGGTAAGCAGATGGGTGCGCGTGAATGTTTCGTGATAAACGAAAACACCAAGGAGGAACGATCCGGTCGGCGCGAGGTATTGCAGAAATCCGAGGGTGGTCAGACGCAGGTGGCGCGCGGCGTGACCGAACCAAACCAGGGGCAACCCCGTGACCACGCCGGTCGTGACGAGAAGGAGTGATAAGGACCAGTGACTCGGTCCAAACGTCACGCTTCCGCGACCAGCAAGTGTCAATAAATAGATAATCGCGATCGGCGTAATAAGCGTCGTCTCGACAAAGAGGCCAGGAATCGGACGTGTGCCTGATTTTTTGCGGAGAAGGCCATAGATGCCCCACGAGATGCACAGGGTAATCGCAACCCAGGGAAATTTTCCGTAACCGAAAGCGAGATTCAAAACGCCAAGCGCCGCGAGCAGGACAGAGACGAATTGCCAGCGCGTCAGGCGTTCCCGCAGGAAGAGCGCGCCGAAAATGACATTCACCAGCGGTGTCATGAAGTAGCCCAGGCTCGTTTCGATGATACGGCCGATGTTGACCGCCCAGATGAAAAGCAGCCAGTTGACCGAAATCGCGGTTCCGCTCGCGAGGCAGAAAATCATAGCACGACGCGAGCGCACACTCGTCATCACCTCCGGCCACCGCCGTTGCCACGAAAGCAGCAGGATGAGGAATAACGTGGTCCAGACGAACCGGTGCGCGAGAATTTCAGCCGCCGGAACTGCGCGCAGAAGCTTCCAGTAGATCGGCACGATCCCCCAGACCCCGAACGCCGCGAACCCCGCAATCAGCGCCGAGCGTTCGTCGTGCCGGTTCGAGTCGGGCAAAGAGGAAGGCCGCATGGCGCCTCTTCTATTTCATGTCCGATGTGAATCGCAAATCGCCCTAGCAATTCGCTCCAACGCTACTCAGCCGGCTGCTTTTGAAAGAGCGGGAGATATTCGCCGTATCCTTC
>JBDUAZ010000104.1:0-4973 GCA_040004385.1 Chthoniobacterales bacterium
CCCCACGCTCGATTTCGAGTCGAGTGCCTTAAACCGGACTCAGCCACCCTTCCTTAAACCGTGCCGAAAAATACGCGACGGCGCAGACGGGATAATTATGGGAGCCGATCCTGCATTTGCAAACTGGAACCCGACTCAAGCCTGTCCCTGCAGAAATCCGCGGAAGAAAACCCACGTTCCCCAGGCGATCAGGAACAGACCAATCGTGGAACTGACCCCGACGCGACGCGGAAGCGTTTTCTCCAGCACCACGAGCATGGTGAGAAGAGCAATCCAAACGACGTTCATGACGCCGATGACAAATAGCAGGCACATCAGCGCCCAGCAGCAGCCTGTGCAGAACATCCCGTGCTCGAGTCCCATTTGAAAAGCGCCGCGTCCGCCTTCCCGCCAGCGCGTTAGAATAAATTCCAACGGCGCTCGGCAATGGGTGAGGCAGGCGTGCTTAAGCGGCGTGAATTGGAAAACGCCCGCACCGAGGAGGAGCAGGCCGCCCAATCCCGCGCTGACGCCAGCCATCATCGGCGAGAGGAGCGCGTGACGATGCAAGAACCACTGGCCTACTGCTGCGACCGCGCTGAAGGCACACCAGACCGTGATATAGCCGGCCACAAAAACGACTACCGGAACGTATGGCCGGGCAAGATGACGACGGTTTCGCATGACGCTTGCGAAAGTGAGGATCATCGGCGCCGCGCTCGGCAACATCATGGCCACCATCATCACGCTCCACATGATGAAAAGGGGCAGGAGCGTTGCGACTGGCCATGACCCAGGTTCCGGACCGCCCATTTTCATTCCGGCGCATTCGCAGGCGCCGGAGAGATTCATCCGGCGCGCGTCACGCCAAATGTAGAACCACGCAACGAGAGCGGCGAGCGCGATCCCACCGCTGAAGATCCAGCGATCACGTCGCAGCGCAGTCGCCGGCGCGCTCATCGCCGCCTCAGTTGCCGTAGTGAACGCGCGCGACGAACGCCGCTTTGTTCGGGTAGGAGAACTTGAATTCGTCGATCTCGACCGAGCCTTCTTTGGCGGAGGCGCACTCAGCCGTTTTAAAAATGAAACCGGTGCCGTGATTAACCGCGACCTGCTCAGGTTCGCGTGTGACGGGGTTCTTAATCGGCTCGAGCGCCATCTTCACGTGTTTGCCAAGTCGGGCGGAACTTTGCAAACCGTCGAGACGAAAATCGAAGGGCACAAAGCGCGGCTCGAGAAGGGTGCTAAATGTCGTGGCCAGAATTTCGAATGGCAGACCACCCGCCTGCCCGGAACCGATCTCGATCAGCGCCTGGCGTTGCTCGGGCGACGCTTTCTCGTCCACGAATAAACAGACGGTGCCGTTGCCTTCATGGATTGCTTTTGGCCACTTCGCGGCAAATCCCAGGCCCAGGCCATCGAGGGAAAGATTATCGTATTTACCTTTTTCAATTCTCCACGCGCCGATTCCCTCGCAGGAACCGGTGGTCGGGGGCGCGGAAAACTCGCATGGGCACCCGTAATCGCAGTTGCAAGTTTGCAGATAATCGGCATCGAAAGACCATTTAACCATCAGAACCTCCGGGTTGAAATTGCGTTCCTCTAGGGCGCTTAGTCTATTGGTTTCACGAGGCAGGTCAACGCTTTGTCACGTCAATCGAAACAGCCTTCACGACGCGGGAAAACTGGGGCCGTGCCAGGGAAAAAACTAGCCGAAATTTTTGGCTTGACGGGAGTATACCCGTCTACTGCATCTTGTGCTCCGCCGGTTGCGCATCCACAGCATCTTGTTGGTAGCCTGTTCGCGTGCTGCTCACAAGTTATGCCCGATCCACGACCGAGGTAAAATAGCACTTATTCACATCCCGAGTCGCCTAACCAACCATGATTCAATTGAAACCCGGAATCTCGCCTTCCTCGTTTACCAAAGCTCGAAAACCCCACGGTCATCGAAAAAATCGTCAAATATCAAATCGAAAAAGCGGCCTTCGCTTCGAGCGCGTCTTTAGCGATGCGAAATGCTCGCCCTTCGATCAAATCGAATGGGAGCGGCGCACTGCCGAAATATCCGACGACGGCGGGAAAGTTATTTTCAAGCAGGAGAATATCGAGGTCCCGAAGAACTGGAGCGCGCTCGCGACCAAGATCGCCGTTTCCAAGTATTTTTACGGCGATATCGCGAACGGCACCGATCCGCATGCCGGTGGACGGGAAACGTCGGTGCGGCAGCTGATTCATCGCGTCACGCGCACGATCGCGGACTGGGGAATTGCGGATGGTTATTTTGCCGACGCGAAGACCGCGGAAACGTTCTACGACGAGCTGACGTGGTTATGCGTAAATCAGCACGGCGCCTTCAATTCGCCAGTCTGGTTCAACGTCGGTCTATATCATCAATACGGGGTGGGCCGCGAGGCGGGTCTCGGCAATTATTTCTACAATCGCGAGACAGGCGTGGCTGAGCGTGCCACGTCGCAATACGAATACCCTCAGGGCAGCGCCTGCTTCATCCAGTCCGTTGAGGACACGATGGAAGACATCATGCGTCTGGCGATGAGCGAAGCGATGTTGTTTAAGTACGGGAGCGGCACGGGAAGTGATCTTTCCTCGTTACGCAGCACGCGCGAGAAACTTAGCGGCGGCGGCAAGCCGAGTGGACCGTTGTCGTTCCTGAAAGTTTACGATCAGGTCGCAAATGTCGTGAAGAGCGGTGGGAAAACGCGGCGCGCGGCGAAGATGAACACGCTGAAAGACTGGCACCCGGACATCGAAGAATTCATCGAAGCGAAGCAGAAGGAAGAGAAAAAAGCGTGGGCGCTGATCGAGCAGGGTTACGACGGCAGTTATAACGGCGATGCCTACGGCTCTGTCATGTATCAGAATGAAAATCTCAGCGTACGCGTGAGCGATGAGTTCATGGATGCGGCGGTCGAAGATCGCGAATGGTGGACGAAGCGCGTTCGTAACGGCAAACCGTGCGAGAAAAAAGGCGCGCGCACATTGCTACGAAAAATCGCGGAAGGGACGCACATCTGCGGCGACCCTGGGATGCAATTCGATACCACGATCCACAAGTGGCATACGTGCAAAGGAACCGCCCGGCAGAATTCGACCAACCCGTGTTCAGAGTATCTCTTTCTCGATAACACCGCGTGCAATCTCGCCTCCTTGAACCTGATGAAGTTCAAAGGCGCGGAGGGCGTGTTCGACGTCGAGCGGTTCAAGGCAGCGGCCCGCGTGTTTATCACGGCGCAGGAAATCATCGTCGATAACGCAAGCTATCCGATTAAAGAGATTGCGGAGAATTCGCACATCTTCCGCACGCTCGGTCTCGGCTACGCGAACCTCGGTTCGCTCATCATGAGCTACGGCTATGGCTACGATAGCGTGGAAGGGCGCGCTCTCGGCGGCGCGATCACATCGATCATGACGGGTGAAGCCTACGAGCAGAGCGCGCGCATGGCGCGTGCGATGGGACCCTTCCCTGGTTATCGCGATGCGCGTTGCAGCGGCGTGGCGAAGCCAGTCGCGAAAAATAACGTCGCCGCGATGCAGGAGGTGATCGAGCTGCATCGAGCTGCCGTGAGCGAGATTCAGGCAAACGACGAATTCGGTTTCCTCAAGGAAGAAGCGGCCAAGGTGTGGGAAAGCGCGGCGGCGCTCGGCAGGCGTTACGGCTATCGAAATGCGCAGGTCACCGTCCTCGCACCGACCGGCACGATCAGTTTTCTGATGGATTGCGACACGACCGGGATTGAGCCGGACATCGCGCTTGTGAAATACAAACTGCTCGCAGGCGGCGGCATGCTGAAAATTGTCAACCAGACCGTCAAACCGGCGCTCGAGAAGCTTGGTTACAACTCGGAGGAAATTGAACGCATCATCGCGCACGTAGATGCGTGCGACACCATCGAGGATGTGACTGATCCGGACGGGTCGACAGTTTCATCGGGATTGAAGCCGGAGCATTTGCCAATCTTCGATTGCGCATTCAAAGCGCATCGCGGCGAGCGCTCGCTAGGTTACATGGCGCATCTACGAATGATGGCGGCAGCGCAGCCTTTCCTGAGCGGCGCGATTTCGAAAACGGTCAACATGCCGGAGAACGCGACCGTCGACGAAATCATGAACACCTACGTCGAAGGCTGGCGGCTCGGGCTGAAAGCGATCGCCATTTACCGTGACGGATCAAAGCGTTCCGCGCCGCTCAACACGCGCAAAACCAAAGACATGGGCGGCACGGACCACGAGGTGGTCGCATCAATGGACCGCGCCGAACTCGAGAGCCGTATCGTGGAGCTCGACCAGGAAGTGGCGACGTTGCAGCGCCGGCTCGATCAACCGATCCGGCATCGCATGCCGGACACGCGCATGTCATTAACGCACCGGTTCGAAATTGCGGGCCACGAAGGCTACATCACGGTCGGCTTATACGAGGACGGAATGCCGGGAGAGCTCTTCGTCACGATGTCAAAAGAGGGCAGCACGATCGGCGGGTTGATGGACACCGTCGGCACGCTCACCTCGATCGCCCTCCAGTACGGCGTGCCCATCGAAGGTCTGGTGAAAAAATTCGCATATCAGCGCTTTGAACCGAGCGGTTTCACAAAAAATCCCGATATCCGCAACGCGACGAGCATCGCCGATTACATCTTTCGCTGGCTCGGGTGCCAATTCATCAAAGGCTACAAAGAAGCAACCTCGCCGAATCGCGGGCAATCCGAGTTACCGATGAGGGAAATTCCCGAGATGGAAAAGAAGGCGGTCAATCGTCCGGTCTCGGATCTGCCGCGCACGGCCGAAAAGGAATTGATCGACGTGATCACGAATCACATACCGAACGACGGCAACCCGCAGCTGGCGAGCAACGGTCAAACCCATGCCGATCGCGTAAAAGAAGCGCTTGGCAACATGTTCATGGACGTTACCTGCTCGCATTGCGGGAGCGACAAAGTTGTGCGCGCAGGCGCGTGCGGTGTCTGCACCGAGTGCGG
>JBDUAZ010000057.1:0-4972 GCA_040004385.1 Chthoniobacterales bacterium
GCTCAAAAAGGAAAACCGCTTGGCTGGATGGTCACGCTGGCGCGACGTCGCGCTATCGATGGTCTGCGTAAAAAACAGGCCTACGCCCGGGCAGGCGAGCGTCTGCGGACCGAGACGGAACAGCAGCCCGACGCCTGGGTTCACAATGCGACGGAAGAGGAAATCACGTTCAGCGACACACGCATTCTCGTTCGTCGCGTAATAAACACGCTTCCGCCAGCTCAGCAGCAGGCAATAAATCTCGCATTTTTTCGTGGCATGAGTCAGCGCGAAATCGCCGCAAAAACGAATACACCGTTGGGGACTGTTAAAACTCGGCTCGAACTCGGGCTGAAGAAAATTTATGACGGCCTCAAAGAGCTGAGAGATGAACTTTGAAGAATTCCAGAATAAAGCCCGCCTCTATGTGATTGGTGCACTGGAACCGGAAGAGACGGAATCCTTCGAAGCTGCTCGAAAAATCTTCGGACAAAAAGCCGAGGACTACATCGTAGAATGCTACGACATGCACGAGGCGTTCGCTCTCAGCCTGCGGCCGGCAAAATCCTCCGACGCGTTGAAGCAGCGCCTGATGTCGATGGTCCGGACTCGTCAAGCCAGCTAATTCCGCGCGGATTCGCTACGTCGTTCCTTCGATCTCGTGCAAGATGCACTCCTGCAGGAAGCCGTAAAAATTTACCTGAAAGAGGCTGAGGTCGCGCCGCGAACCGATCGGCGAGCGGTAATGATCGCATAGCTCGCCGTCGGTAAAATTAAACTTTGTCGCGATCACCAGGCGCGCCTGATTTAACGTGTTTAACCACGCCTCGCCGTGCGCTTTGGGAACGCGCAACGTACAGTTCGCGAACGGCTTTGCCTTTCCGTTGAGTTGCGCCAGATCGTCATTCACCGTTTCCATCGCAGTCTGAAAAAGTCGCCGCAGTTCGGGTTCAACATAGAGCTTCCATTCAGCACAAATTTCTTTTTCGGAAGAGTCGGCAGGCGCGCTGTAGAGCCGACGCTCCGCCGCTTCGACGCCCTCGGGTTTTGTGCTCTCAGGAATCTGACGCAGAAGCTCGGCCAGGAACGGATCGAGATCGCGAAGCTCGAGATGTTCGGCGCTGCTGCAAATCTCCATATTCAGCCGGTGCGCTCGATTGTCGCGAGGAGCAAATACCCGTGCAGCTGTTGCACATAAAGTTCAGCGCGCTCGCGCAGTCCGCTCCAGACGATCGAGCGTCCCAGTTGGTGTACTTCCATCATGTGTTTCTCTGCCTTCTCGCGCGTGAAGCCGAAGACTTTCTGAAAGACCATCGTCACGTAGGTCATCAAATTTACCGGATCATTATGCACCACAACCTGCCACGGAAGATCGACCTGCTGGGCCGTCTCTGCCTCTCGCTCGATAACCGGATTATCGACCGGCCCGCTCGTTACCAGGAATTTGTTCGCGGTAAACTCGATCACTGGCGCCACCTCCACATATCCCGTGGCTGCCAACTCATGGCAATCACGCTAACATACGACACGCGCACTTCAAACTAAGTGGGACGCGCCTGCCCTGCGCGCACCTCTTGGGCGACCGCGGATCGAAGTTTTTCCTGAACGCGCGCCATCTCGTTCGCGTCAGCCGTTTCAACGTCATCGTAGCCGTGCAGATGAAGCAAACCGTGCGCAATGTAGAGTTGAAGCTCATGCTCGAGCGAGGTGGCAAACCCCGCTGCCTGCTTCTGTGCAGTTTCGGCGCTGATCACGATTTCGCCGTGCGCAAATGTCATAACATCGGTCGGCTTTGCGGAGCCAAGAAATCGCCGATGCAAAGCAGCCATGCGTCGGTCGGAAACCAGCACAATGGTTATTTGAGATAATTCACGGAGGCGCGTGGCTGTTTTGCCTGGCAACCGAAGACAATGGGTTAACGCATGCTTCGCGAAAGCCTGCAGTGCGCTGCGACTGATCCGCACCCCCCGTTGGCGATTCACTACCTCAACCATTGCGAGGCAATCGCCATTAGGCTGGGACCGCGACAACTGCGCGCTCCCTCGCTGCCGCGGATCGAAGCAGCTTTTGATTTAATGATTTCAAAATCGCATAAAGCAGTTCCAATTGTGGCGTCTTCGCGCCGGCTGCGGCCGCGCGTCGCAACGGCTCGCCCCAAATCGCCTCAATTTCCAGAGGCTTGCCGCGTTCGAAATCGATCAGAGTCGACGGCTTGTATTGGCCCATCGATTCGGTCCGCTCGATTTGATGCACCCCTTCGCTCGCGGGTAGCGCGTGCCCGCACTGGTTGGCGGCCGCGATGACTTCATCCATGAGCGAGCGCAATAACTCTCGCAAATCTTCGTCTGCGAGCATCGCTTCAGTGTCGATACCGCCCGCGGCGACGGATAGTCCGTTGAATGGAATGTTCCAGACAAGTTTCCGCCAGCGCTCCAACGAAAGATCTTCCACGACGCGGCAGTTTACGCCACTGCGCTTGAACATCTCCGTAATCTGATGCGTCCTCTCCCGCGGAGGTCCGCTAAACTCTCCTATCGCGACCCGACCGTGATCGTAGTGTTCGATCAGTTTTGGCGAAACACGGTTGAGGCAGACAAAACAGAGACCGCCAAGCACGCGTTCCGCTCCGAAGTTTTTCGCGAGATACTCCTCGTTTCCGAGCCCATTTTGGAGGGTCAGCAAAATCGTTCGGGAGTGGAGAAGCGGCGGAATGAGATGCGGGAGATCGCCGTTCGAGGTGGTCTTCACCGCGATGAGGACGATATCGCAAGGGCCTATATCGCCCGCCGAAGCATAGCAATTTACATCGGCAACATGAATGTTTTCACCGCGGCCCTCGATGCGAATGCCGGAACGCCGGACCTCGAGTAAGTCGCTCCGCATCAGGAAGTGCACGTCCGCACCGGCGTGGGCGAGTTTTGCGCCATAATATCCACCGATCGCGCCTGAGCCGACCACCGCGATGCGGAACCTGGGAAGCGCCTGTTCGGCCATGGAGGTTCGTGACTCGTTAGGCCGGCGGCCGGTGTTCCGATTGGAAGTTGCGCGTGATGAGGCGGGCTCCGGCGTTAAAGGTGAGATACGACCATCCCCATTGAATGAGGACGGCGACGCGGCTGCGGAAACCGACAAGGAAAAGGATGTGGACAAACAGCCAGACGAGCCAGGCCGGCAATCCGCTCAGGTGCATGTAGTTCAGATCTGCCACGGCTTTATTGCGGCCAATGGTCGCCATGCTTCCTTTATCCCAATAACGGAAACGCTCTGGTTTCCGGCCATCTAGCATCCCCAGCACATTTCGCGCGGCGTGCCGGCCTTGTTGCATCGCCACGGGCGAAACGCCCGGCAACGGTCTGCCTTTGTCGTGTGAAAAATTCGCCAGATCGCCGATTACCTGCACCTCCGGGTGCGCGGGAATCGTCAAATCGTCGTTCACGATCACGCGGCCAGCTCGATCGACCGGAACGCCAAGCGTTTTGCCCACGAACGATGCATTGTTTCCGGCCGCCCATATTTTCACACGGCACGGGATGAACTCCCCTTTCACCTCGAGTCCTGCCTCGGTGAGATTCTCTGCATGCACGCCGGTTCGCACTTCAACTCCGAGCGCTTGCAACTGTTTCAGCGCACTCGCCGACAAATCCTCAGGAAACGAGGCAAGAACACGCGGTTCTCCTTCGATGAGCACAACGCGGGCGAGCGCCGGGTCTATGTGGCGAAAATCTTTTGCGAGTGTGTGGCGCGCAATTTCCGCGATCGCGCCCGCCATTTCCACTCCAGTCGGGCCACCGCCGATAATTGTGAATGTCATGGCCGCTTTGCGTGCGGAGTCATCCGAAATTTTTTCGGCGTACTCGAAGGCCATCAAGACGCGGCGCCTGATCTCAATCGCGTCTTCGAGACTCTTCAGGCCGGGCGCGAGCCTTTCCCATTCATCGTGACCGAAGTAGGAATGGCGCGAGCCAGTCGCGAGGATCAGGTAATCGTAGGCTATTTGCTCGTCGCCAGTGCTGACTGTACGCGCGACGACATCGACGGCTTTCACTTCCGCCAGAATGACCTCGATGTTTGCGAACTTGCTTAAAATACCGCGAATCGGCGCGGCAATATCCGCAGGCGAAAGAGCGGCTGTCGCGACCTGATAGAGTAAGGGCTGGAATAGATGGTAGTTTGTTCGGTCGATCAGCGTCACTCGCACCGGCTCATCGCCGAGGTGCTGCGCCGCCTGCAGCCCGCCGAAGCCCCCGCCCACGATCACCACATGCGGTTTTTGCGACTCCTGATGTTCCATCGCGGGCAATTTCCTAGCTTAAGCTCAGGACGCGAGCGTTTTGTTCGCGCAAGCGCGCGGCAAAAGCAGTTGTCACCTGGCGAAACGGCGTTATCTTCCGCGCCTTATGCCGAAGCCCATCGCGCGCAGCAAAACGAGGAAAGCTGTCTCGAAACGGTTCAAGATCACCGGGACGGGAAAGGTTTTGCGGCAGCATGCCTCCCGCCGCCATCTGCTCTCCGCGAAAAATGCGAAACGGAAACGTCAAATGAGCAAATCGGCGCTCGTCGATAAGACCGACGTCGCGCGGATCAAGCTGAACATGCCGTTCGCCTGAATCGGCGCGGGGATCGTCTATTTCCCGCCCGCGGGAACGTCTTCCAGCCCGGAATTGACCCTACGCGTTTCTGTAGTTGTCGTCTGACGAAGAACCGTGCGTCTCATTGGACGCGACTGATATAACTCTACGTCTGGGCTGTAAAGATCCCGCCGGTTCTCCAGCGTCGTGCAAGACGCACAGACGAAGAGCAGAATAAAATACGCGACTACTTTCAAGCGGTTGCGATGCAATCAAAACGCCCGCCGGCTGTCAACCTGACGTGATAATGGAAAAGTTCATTGCGCGGATGCGAACTTTCGCGAAGAGTTTAATTCCGTCAGGGGCTATGGATTGAGGACTTACGAACCCCGCCAGAGCAGGAATGCAGCAACGGTAGTCTGATC
>JBDUAZ010000103.1:0-4942 GCA_040004385.1 Chthoniobacterales bacterium
CGGCAATTACTCGCTCCGGCCTTCCGTTCGATGGGGTGCTGTGGGCACGATCGCGTTATCGGCAGCGGTGGTTCCACTAATCGAAGAGTCGCTCTTCCGCGGATTGTTTCTGGGGATTCTGCTTCGACGAAACCGACCGGTCGTCGCGATAGCGTTGATCTCCGCGATCTTTTCCATCATCCATTTTTTGAAAGCACCAGCAGCAACTAGCAGCAACGTTACGTGGATGTCCGGGTTCCGCTCGATGGCGAATGCGTTCGGCCAGTTTACGCAGCCGATGCTGTTGCTCGCCGGATTCACCACACTGGTCCTGATCGGCTGGATCCTCGCCCACGCTCGAGTGCGAACGCGTTCGCTCTGGCTGCCAATTGGTTTGCACGCGGGGTGGATTTTCGCGAGCGGCGCCTTTAACAAAATCGCACATCGCGACGCGATCATACTTCCCTGGCTCGGCAAGAATTTGCTCGTTGGCATTGTCCCGCTTTGCGTCGGCGCGATCACCTGGCTCCTCCTGCTCGCATGGCTTAAATATGTGGCCGATCCGAAAACCTGAATTGCTGCGCGGCCTCGGCTCGCTCTTCTTTCCTTCGCTCTGCGTGGTCTGTTCCGAGGCTATCGAGACGGGAGAATACCTGTGCGCCGCCTGCAGCGGCAAAGCGCCACGCATCTCGGCGCCCTTTTGCGCGAAATGCTCTGAGCCATTTACCGGAGCCATCACTGAAACATTTTCGTGCGCGAATTGCGCGCACCGTTCCCTCTACTTCGAGTCCGCTGTCGCGGCCTATCGCAGTCGAGGGATCGTCCGCAAGCTTGTGCATGAATTCAAATACGGGAAACAGCGACACCTCCGTTACCCGGTCGCGCGCTGGCTTCTCGAAACGATGGACGATCCGCGGCTTCGCGGACGTCGGTTCGACATTCTCGTGCCCGTGCCGCTGCATCCTGCGCGCGAGCGCGAGCGCGGTTTCAATCAGGCGACGTTATTGGCCGAACTCTTGAGCGTTGCCGCCTCAATACCGCTGTATTCCTTGATGGAGCGCATTCGTTACACCACCACACAAACCGCTTACGATCGTGCAGAGCGGATGGAAAATTTGCACGATGCCTTCCGTTTACGGAAAAACGCGAACGTGCGACAGTTGCGCGTGCTTCTGATTGATGACGTTCTTACCACCGGCTCCACGTTGAGCGAATGCGCTCGCGTCTTGAAAGCGGCGGGTGCAATTTCAGTCCATGCCGCGACCGCGGCGCGCGCATAGCCATGGCGATTTTTAAGAGACCTGCGCTGAAAACGCAGAACCGAAAGAAGCGCGACATCCCGCAAGGCCTCTGGCAGAAGTGCCCTGGGTGCTCTGAAGTGGTGCACGAGATCGAGCTCGCGCAGAACCAACGTGTCTGCCCGCGCTGCGATTATCACTTCGCGCAAAGCGCGAAGGAACGGATCGCGGATCTCCTCGATCCGGAGAGTTTCGTTGAACGGGACTCCAATCTGCAGTCAGTCGATACGTTGCAGTTTCAAGGCATGGCGACTTACAAGGATCGCCTCAAAAAATATCAGGATAGCACGGGCCTGATCGATGCGGTTTTGACCGGCCACGGGATGATCGAGGGTTATAAAGTCGCGATCGCCGTGATGGATTTCAGCTTTCTCGCGGCCACAATGGGTTCGGTTGTCGGCGAGCGAATCACGCGCACGATTGAATACGGCACCGCGAACCGGTGTGCCGTCATCATCATCTCCGCGTCCGGCGGCGCACGCATGTATGAAGGTATGCTGAGCCTGATGCAGATGGCGAAAACAAGCGGCGCGCTGGCAAAACACGCCTGCGAGTGCCTCCCCTACATTTCTGTTCTCACGAACCCGACCACCGCAGGGGTTATGGCAAGCTTCGCCTCGTTAGGTGATGTTATCCTTGCTGAACCGCGCAGCATGATCGGCTTCGCCGGACCGCGCGTAATTAAAGAAACCACGCACCAGGATTTACCCGATGATTTCCAGACCGCGGAGTTTCTCGAAGAGCACGGGTTGATCGACCTGATCGTGCATCGAAAGAAAATGCGCGCCCAGCTTAGTCAGTTCCTCGCCTACTTCTCTACTACGCAGTGAACTACCGCGAGGCCCTCGCGTGGCTTTTCGGGACGCAGCAGTTCGGAATTAAGCTTGGGCTTGAGAACATCGAACGGCTGCTCGCGCAATTATCTTTGCCGGCGGAGGCGCAACGCATTATTCACGTCGCCGGCACAAACGGGAAAGGATCTGTCTGCGCGATGCTCGATGCTATTTGTCGCGCCCAAAATTTGCGCACCGGCCTCTTCACCTCCCCTCACCTGATCACGTTTCGCGAACGCATCCGGGTTGATGGCGAAATGATTTCAGAACACGACGTCGCGAAGGGTCTCGGCGTGATCCGCGAACTGATCCAGGATTGGCAGCCGCACCCAACTTTCTTCGAGATTGCGACGGCACTCGGCCTCTCGCATTTCAAACAGGAACAATGCTCGGTCGTTATTCTGGAGACGGGAATGGGCGGCCGCCTCGACGCGACCAATGCCGTGACGCCGGTTGTCTCGGTCCTTACTCCGATTGATTACGATCACCAAACGTGGCTGGGTAATAGGCTCGAAGAAATCGCCGCGGAAAAAGCCGGCATTATCAAGCCGACCGTTCCAGTCGTATCATCGCCACAGAAGCCGGCGGTGATGGAAGTCATTCGAGAGCGCGCACGCGAATGTGAGGCGGCGCTACAATTCGTCGCCGAGCCTTACAGTGCGAGCGCGGTTGCGCTGGTTGGCGGTCATCAACGGGAAAATGCTGCCACCGCTATTGCGTCGTTGCGTGCAGCAGGTTTTCCGGTTGAGGACGCATCGATCAGAGAAGGTCTCGCCCATGTATCGTGGCCTGCACGTTTTCAGCGTTGGAATGGGCGCACGATTATTGACGGCGCGCACAATCCAGCGGGCGTAAGCGTGCTGGTTAAAACATGGATCGAGACGTTCGGAGACGAACGCGCGGTAATTCTTCTCAGCGTTCTGCGCGACAAGGACGCTCCCGCCATCTGGAGACCGCTAAGCAGGATTGCCAAGCGGGTAATTCTTCCGCGTATTCGAAGCAATCGTGCCATGCCAACGGAAGATCTCGCGCGCGTGATTCGTTCCTCCGGCGACATTGAAACGCAGATCGCGCCCACAGTTACGGTGGCCCTCGATGCCGCCCGCAAAGATGCGGCGCCTACCCTCATCACCGGGTCTCTACACTTTGCCGGTGAAGCTCTCGCCGTGCTACGCGGCGAGGACGACGAATTCGAGGAATGCGCGCAATAGTTCTATCGCTTTTCCGTTTCGATCCGCGGAAACAACGGAACCGGCGCGCCAACTATGTGCCCATGGGGAAGCCCGCCCCACGTCACATCCGCAAACCGAAATTCTTTGTCCCAATTTAACTGCGAAAATATTCCGCGTGCTGCTTTCGGGGTCACCGGTGAAATCAAAATCGCGATAACGCGCAGCGCCTCGGCCAGGCCGTAAAGGAGCGCGGACAAATCGCTTTTTCGTGATGAATCTTTCGCCAACTTCCATGGTGCATCGCGCTCGATAATCTGGTTGCACCGGCCCGCCAGAAAAATGGCGCCGGTCAATGCGGCATCGACTGCAAAATTTGTCGCCCAATTGTCGTAGGTGTTTACAACGGCCTGCACTTCTCCTTTCAGTGTCTGCAGCGTTGGATGCGCGGCGTCGGAGATTTCTAAACTGCCGCCGCAGTATCGTTGCGCCATATTCAACGTGCGATTGAGAAGGTTGCCTAACGAGTTAGCGAGATCGTTGTTGTAGCGAAGAACGAGTCGTTCCTCGCTGAAGTCAGCGTCTCTTCCAGTCACAATATCGCTCATTAAATAATAGCGCACCGCTTCGGCGCCGTATTTATCGGCCAGAGCGTCCGGATCAGCGACATTGCCTAACGATTTGCTCATCTTTGCGCCGCCGATGTTCCACCAGCCGTGCACGAGTAATGACGGCATGTCGTTCTCGGAAAATCCGAGCGCGTGAAGCATGATCATCCAGTAGATGCCGTGCGCTGGAATAAGAATGTCTTTGCCGATGACGATCAACGCGGGCCACCAGCGACGAAATTCTGAGAGGTCGGGTGAATCGGGAGAGTAATCGCCAGGCGCAAACGAGATGTAGTTCACGAGGGCGTCGAACCAGACGTAAGTGACAAACTCGGGATCAAACGGCAGTTCAATCCCCCAGCTCAGCCGCGATTTGGGTCGCGAAATGCACAGGTCACCGCCGAGCTTTTCGACTGCATTTCGCAACTCCGCGCGCCGAAACTCCGGATGAATGAGGTCCGCGCGCGCGTCAACGAGCGCGAGCAACCACTCCTTGTGCCGCGCGAGTTTGAAATAATAATTCTCCTCTTCACGAAACTCTACCTCCCCCCACTCCGGGCCGAATTCCCCGTCTGGAGCGCGCTCCTTGTCGGTGAGAAATTGCTCCTGTCGAACGCTGTAATAGCCGCCTTGCTTCGCTTTGTAGAGCTGCCCTTGTTCGAAAAGATGCTGAAGAATTTTCTGAACGCACTGCTTGTGTCGTGCCTCGGTTGTGGCGGCCCAACCATCATATCGAACGTCGAGTTTCTGCCAGAGCGCGGTAAACTTTTTCGTCACGTCCGCCACAAATTCTGCAGGAGCCAGTCCCTGTTTTTCGGCGGACTGCTGGACTTTCTGCCCGTGCTGATCGACGCCAGTCAGAAAAAAAACATCGTCGCCCTTCAGCCGGTGATAACGCGCGATGACGTCTGCCAGGATTTTTTCGTAGGCATGGCCTATATGCGGCGCCGAGTTCGTGTAATCGATCGCGGTCGCGATGTAAAAGTTTTCCGGCATTCGGACAGACAAACTGCCGGAACGGAGCGATGTGCGCAACTGTCCGGCACTTGTTAGGC
>JBDUAZ010000137.1:0-4919 GCA_040004385.1 Chthoniobacterales bacterium
CCATAGAGATAATGCCGCGTCCGTTCCGTGACCGGAAATGGCAGTGCGTGACAACGCGATTCACCGGCGATTCCGAGGTCGGCACAAGCCCGCTGCCATTCCGCGCCGTGCGGTCTGACCCGGCGTCGGCCGAAGCGGAAATGCGCGAGCAGGTGCGCGAGTTCATGTCGCAGTGTGCGGTCGATTTCAGCCGCGCCGTGTTCCTTCAGCCGCGGATTCAACGATACAACTTTGTGTCGAAAATCCGCGCGGCCGGCAGCACTGCGGAGACGTGAACTCCAGGTCACTCGGAGCGATCGCGCGAGAGCACGTCCGCCGAGTGCGAGCAGTAAACGACGCGCTTCCTTTTCGAGCTGCGCATCGCGTCCGCACGCCGGGCTGGATTGCGCGGGTAAAAAACGCAGCTCGAGTTGCTCAAGCCAGAGCATGACTGCCAGTGGCAACTTTCGCGCGCCTGCATCCGAGCCGCGCGATCACGCGCTCGATCGCGTCGCCGGCCGCGTCGATTTCCTGTTTCGTTGTTTCGTGACCCAACGAAAACCGGAGCGCGGACGCAGCAATTTCCGGAGGCGCGCGCATCGCGAGCAGAACATGGGACGCGACAACTGATCCAACCATGCAAGCGGAGCCGCTCGAAGCGCAAACGCCTTCCAGATCGAGCGCCATCAGAAGCGTCTCCGAGCTCTGGCCGGGAAAGCTGACGTTCAATGTATTTGCAAGCCGAGCCGCTCCATCGCCATTCAGAACGGCATTCGGAAAAGTGCGGTCGATTCGCGACCAAAGGCGATCGCGCAGAATCTCTTCGCGCGCCTGTTCCTCAGCGCGATCACGGAGCGACCATTCCGCCGCCGCTGCCATCCCCGCGATGGCCGCGACATTCTCGGTGCCCGGCCTGCGCTGGTTCTCGTGCGAGCCGCCGAATTGAATGGAATCAATCGGCAACCCGGCGCGCAGGAAGAGCAAGCCCGCGCCTTTTGGACCGTGGAATTTATGCGCGGCAAAACTCGCCGCCGCTATCGCGCCGCCAGTCAGATCCGTCGGCAATTTCGCGAACGACTGCACCATGTCCGAGTGAAAGGAAATGTCGCGCGCGGCGCAAAGTTCCGCCATCTCTCCCAGCGTCTGAATGACCCCGGTCTCGTTGTTCGCTGACATCACGGAAACAAGCGTCGTATCAGAGCGAAACGATGCAGAGAGCCGCTCGACCTCGACTCGACCTGCGCTATCGACCGGCAGGTAAGTCACCGCGAAATTCTCTCGTTTCTCCAGAAACTGAAACGCGTGCAAGACCGCGTGATGTTCCGTGCTGGCGCAGATCAGGTGTTTGCCGCGATCGCTGCGGCTGCGAGCAAGTCCCAGAATCGCGAGGTTGTTCGACTCCGTTCCAGTCGCGGTAAAAATGAGTTCGTGCGGTTTGGCGCCCAGTATCGCCGCGAGCTGGTCGCGAGCGTCGTCGATCGCGGCGCGGGCTTCGCGTCCGGCGGAGTGGACGCTCGATGGATTCCCGAAATGGGTCTCGAGATATGGTCGCATGGCGTCGCGCGCAGGCTGGCACAACGGCGTCGTCGCATTGTAATCGAGATAGATCATACCTAGGGGAATGAACTTTCCGGAGCGCGCTCGTCCGTCCGCTTCGCGACAATGCGAAGCTGCTTTTCCTCGTAATAGACGAGCGAATCGGGCGGCACGCTTTGGGTGAGAAAAACATTACCGCCGATTGTGCTCCGCGCACCAACGACGGTTTCGCCGCCGAGAACGGTCGAGTTCGGATAGATCGTGACGTAATCTTCCACGTTCGGGTGCCGCTTCCCGCCTTTGCGGATGTGGCCCTGCTCGTCTTTTTGGAAGCTGCGCGCGCCGAGCGTGACACCGTGATACAATTTTACGTGCGAACCGATTACACAGGTTTCGCCGATTACCACGCCGGTTCCGTGATCGATGAAGAAGTGCGATCCGATTTCTGCCCCGGGATGTATGTCGATGCCCGTCCGTCCGTGCGCCCACTCAGTCATCATGCGCGGGATAAGCGGCAGCTCGCGCAAATAAAGAAGGTGCGCCATGCGCTGAATCGCGATCGCTTCAATTGCCGGATACGCGAGGATAATTTCTTCGAAGCTTCGCGCCGCCGGGTCGCCTTCATAGGCCGCATCGATATCGGCCCAGAGTTTTTCGCGCAGTCGGGCGAGCTGAGAGAAAAAGAACTGCAAGATATCCTCTGCCGCGTTTTCAACCGATGCGCCCGCCTTCAAAGCGGCGATGCTTTTGCAAATCTCCGGCTTGATGCGTCCGTGCAATTCCTTGATGCGACTTGCCGTCACTTCCGGTAAGTCGCCGGCGTGAATGAGGGGTTCGCCGTGAAATCCGGGAAAAAGGATGCTCAGTAATTCCGTGCACGCCGCATCGATCGCGGGCCGCGAGGGTAGCGTTGCTGCCGCTTCGACGTAGTTGATTCCACCATTCTCGCGATAGGTGCGAAGCAGATCTTCGACGACCGCGGTGAAACGTTCTTCCATTATTGCGAATATGTGACCGTGCGCAGCGCAAGCAAAACAGAAACTCTGCGCGGATGCGCCGACTCGGTTCGGGAAAGTGCGCGAATCAATTGCCGCGACAGTATGAAGATGCCGTTAGACACACGATTGCGATGGTGTAGCGCTGAGCTCGCGGAAAACGTCGGCGGCGATCTCAAATGAACGTAACCGCGCGCGGTGATCGAAGATTTGCGCCGTGGCGATCACTTCGTCGGCGCGCGTTTCATTGATCAACTGATGCAACCGCTCGCGTACGGTTTCGCGCGAACCGACGGCTGAGCAAAGCGTCCGCGCCGCTACGGCCGCTTCTTCGACCGCATTCCAACGTTCTTCCATGCTGTCGACAGGCGGCGGAACCTTACCTGGATGACCGCGCAATAAATTCAACGTCGACAATTGCGCCGAAGTGAAAAGCTTTCGCGCCTCCTCGTCGCTCCTGGCTGCGAAAACGCCAGCGCCAATCATCACGTAGGGCTCACGAAAGGCGGGAGATGGTTGGAATTCACGACGATAAATCTCCAGCGCAGCATGCAAATATGCCGGCGCAAAATGTGATGCGAAGGCGAACGGCAATCCGAGCTCCGCCGCCAGACGCGCGCTGAAATCGCTCGAGCCGAGCAGATAAAGGGGCACCTTCAAACCCGCCCCGGGAATGGCGTTTACTACCTTCGTCGACGGCTCCGCTGTGAAGTAGGATTGTAATTCCAGCACGTCTTGCGGGAACGTGTCGCCGCTACTGCCCAGAAAACGCCGGAGAGCTCGCGCAGTGGGTTGATCGCCGCCAGGCGCACGGCCCAGACCGAGATCGATGCGCCCAGGATAGAGCGATTCCAAGGTTCCGAATTGTTCCGCGATGACGAGTGGCGCGTGATTCGGCAGCATGATTCCGCCGGCGCCGACGCGAATGCGTTCGGTCCCGCCCGCTACATATCCGATGACGACGGATGTCGCGGCGCTCGCGATGCCGGGCAGGTTATGATGTTCCGCGAGCCAGAACCGGTGATATCCCCAGGTCTCAGCGTGCCGCGCGAGATCGAGGGTATTGCGGAAAGCGAGTGTCGCGTCCGCGCCTTCCACAATAGGGGAGAGATCGAGGAGCGAATAGCGAAGCATGACTGCCGAATATAGCATCCGCGGTTGCCACCGCGGCGAAATCGCCGCAGGACATTTTTGCGCAGGCGTTCTACCATTGCCATTCCCGCATGAGCTCCTTTCAGATAATTGGGCTTCCGACCGACGAACTCCGAACTTTTATCGCGGGCGCGCACGCTGATCCGTTCCGTATTCTCGGCCCGCACCGCGTGGGCGAAAATCTCGTCATCCGAATCTTTCGTCCGGACGCGATAGAAGTTCGGATTGTCACCACGAACGATGGCGCCGAGTTCGCAGCCAATCGACTGGAACGCGATGGATTTTTCCAGGCGATCCTGCCCGGCATGTCACGTGATATCGATTATCGCGTCAGAGTAACGCGCTCGGACGGTTCGGACGTCATCATTCACGACCCGTACCGTTACGGGCCGATCATGGGCGACGTGGACGTGCATCTTTTCGCGGAGGGCAACCATCTTGACCTCTACGAAAAATTCGGCGCGCATCTGCGCCGGCTCGGCGAGGTCGACGGCGTCTATTTCGCGGTCTGGGCGCCGAATGCTCATCGCGTCAGCGTCGTAGGCGATTTCAATCGCTGGGATGGCCGCACGAATCCGATGCGACGATTGCTCGGAAGCGGTGTGTGGGAGTTGTTTGTGCCGGGCGTGACGGAGGGGACGCATTACAAACTCGAGATCCGCACGCCCGGGGGCGCGTTGTTGTTGAAAGCCGATCCTTTCGCGTTTTTCAGTCAATGGGGGAAAGAGACCTCATCAATGGTGTTCGATTTAAGCCGCTACCAATGGGGCGACGACACATGGATGGAGAAGCGCCGCACGATGGATTCGCAGAAAAGCGCACTCAGCATCTACGAAGTCCATCTCGGTTCGTGGCGTCGCAACGCCACGGACGGCGGGCGCTTTTACAGCTACATCGAGCTCGCAGATGTGCTGCTGCCCTACGTGCTCGAAATGGGTTACACGCACATCGAGTTGATGCCGGTGGCGGAACATCCATTCGAGGGATCGTGGGGTTATCAGGTCACGAATTATTACGCGCCCACGAGCCGGTTCGGCAATCCGGACGAATTCCGGCATTTCATCGATCGATGTCATCAAGCCGGTATCGGCGTGATCATGGATTGGGTGCCGGCGCATTTTCCGAAAGACGCGCACGGATTGGCGGAATTCGACGGGACCGATCTTTATGAGCACCTCGATCCGCGGCAAGGCGAGCACCAGGATTGGGGCACGCTGATTTTCAATTTCGGCCGCAACGAAGTCCGCAACTTCCTGA
>JBDUAZ010000080.1:0-15984 GCA_040004385.1 Chthoniobacterales bacterium
CGTCGCTACGTTTATCGATTTCGAGCACTTCATCATTCCCGATGAAATCACGATCGGCGGAACAGTTGCCGGACTTATCGCGGCCGCGCTCGTGCCCGAGCTCATGCGAACTGATGTGCGCTGGGTTGCGGTGACGACTTCGATTCTTTCCGCCGCTTTAGGCTACTTGGTTTTATGGTGCGTCCTAGAGGGAGGCAAAATCGCTTTCGGTAAAAAGCGTATTCGACTGAAAGCGCCGACGCCATTCATTTGGACGCGCCGAGATGATGAGGCGGATTTCAATGTCGGAGACGAGCGAGGACTATGGAGCGATTATTTTGCGCGGGAAAACGACCTGCTCATCATGCGTTGCGACAGCGCGGTCCTGGACGGGCGTCCGCTGGGAGAAAGCGTGCTCTGCTTTCACTACAATCGCGTGGCAATCGGGCCCGAAGAGCACGCTCTTGATACGATAGGAAGCATTACTGGCGTTGTGCGCGAGCTGCAGATTCCGCGGGAGGCGATGGGCCGCGGCGACTTGAAATTTCTCGCAGCGATCGGTGCGTTCCTCGGCTGGCGCGCTGTTCTCTTCAGCCTTTTCGGAGGGTCGCTGCTTGGCTCGGTCGTGGGCCTGATGACTCTGATAATCGGCAAACGGATGTGGTCTGCGAAATTACCGTTCGGGCCGTATCTCGCGTTCGGCGCACTAATCTGGCTGTTCTTCGGTGAACCGCTTATGGCGTGGTACGGCGGATTCCTCAACCCTTAATCGAAGCCTCTAGTTCGCAATACGACGCGTGCATCGCGTCGCTGATTTCGACGAGTCGGCGCTGAATCATTTCGAGGTACTCGTGCAGTCCGAATTTAAAGATGTCGCCAATCGTAACGTAATCGAGATCGGAGCGAAGCCGGCCGGAAAGGCGCTCGGCTTCGTTCGCGTAGCGATTTTCCGCCGATCCTGAGATGCAGTGCAATGCTTCGTCGAGATAGTCGACGCAGAAACGAATCGAGCGCGGAAATCCGGGGTGCGTGATGATAAACTCGGCCACCTTCCAGGGCGCAACCTGGTCGACGTAAACCTTCCGATAGGCCTCGAGCGCGCTACACGATTTCAAAACCGACATCCATTGGATGGTGTCCACGTTGCCTCCGACCCTTTCGCCGGACGGCAACAGGATGTGGTACTTGACGTCGAGGATTCGCGACGTGCAGTCGGCGCGCTCCAACAATTTTCCGATCCGCATGAAATGCCATCCTTCGCCATGGGTCATCGTCGCGTGGGTGATGCCCTGGAAAAGGTGCGAGCCAGCGATAATGCGATTAAAAAATTCAAACGCGCTCGAGCGGAGCAGCTTTTTTGCGGCGTCGCTTTTTACGAATAGATAGAGGCGGTTTATTTGCGCCCACATTTCGCTGGAAATCTGCTCGCGTGTGGTGCGCGCGTTTTCGCGCGCGAGGGAAAGGCAGGAATAAATCGAGTTGTGGTTTTTCTTTTGAAGGCTGACGAAATTGATCGCGGCTTTGCCGTCGAATGTTTGGTAGAGTGAAGCAAACAGTTCGTTGCCTTCCAGGGTGCTGATGATCGGATTCCACTGCTGCCGCGGATCGGCGTCGTGTTGATTCGAGAGATCGAGCAGCAATTGCAGGTTTACATCCGCGAGTCGCGCGTTGTCTTCCGCCCGCTCGATGTAGCGGCTCATCCAATAGAGAGAATCCGCGACGCGACTGAGCATCAGAGTTTTGGTTCGTCCTCAGTGGCCGGTTCTTCGTCCAGGACCCACGTGTCCTTGCTGCCGCCGCCTTGTGACGAATTCACCACGAGCGAGCCGGCGCGCAACGCGACCCGCGTCAATCCGCCCGGGACGATCGTCACTTTTTCCCCGTACAAAATGTATGGTCGCAGGTCGACATGGCGCCCCGAGATCGATCCATCGCAAAATGCCGGCGCGCGCGAGAGCGGCACAATTGGTTGTGCAATATAGTTTCGCGGATGCCTGCGGACCTTTTGCCGGAACTTTTCGCACTCCGCTTTTGTCGCCTCGGAGCCGACGAGCATGCCGTAGCCGCCGCTTTCATTTGCGGCTTTGATCACCAGCTCGGGAATATGCTCGAGGATGTAGGCGAGATCCTCTTTGTTCGATGCGAGGTATGTCGGCACGTTTCCGAGGATCGGATCTTCGCCGAGGTAGTAACGGATCATTTTTGGCACGAAGTGGTAGACGACTTTGTCATCCGCGACGCCGGTGCCGATAGAATTGGCCAGGCTGATGGTGCCGCGACGGTAGGCGTCGACGAGTCCGGCCACGCCGAGCCCGGAATCCTTCCGAAAAACCTGCGGATCGAGGAAATCATCATTGATTCGCCGGTAAATAACGTCGACGCGTTGCAATCCTTTCGTCGTGCGCATGCAAATGTGGTCGCCCTCTGCAACGAGATCCCGGCCTTCGACGATTTCAATTCCCATCGAACGGGCGAGGAAGGAATGCTCGAAATAAGCGGAGTTGTAAGTGCCGGGAGTCAGCAGGGCGATCGTCGGCTCCGAGTTGCGATTCGGCGCGATGAAGCGCAGAACGTTGAGAAGTTCCTGGCTGTAGTCTTCCACAGGACGCACGCGATATTGTGCCAGAAGGCTCGGGAAAACGCGCTTCATCGCCTGTCGATTCTCAATCACGTAAGAGACGCCAGACGGGCACCGCGCATTGTCTTCCAGCACGAGGTAGTTCCCCTTCTCGTCCCGCACGAGGTCAGTGCCGCAAATGTGAATGTAAATATTGCGTGGCACATCGAAGTGCATGAACTCCGGTCGAAAGTTGGTGGCTTCCCAGACGATCTGTCTCGGAATTACACCGTCACGAAGGATGTCTTGCGAGTGGTAGATATCGTGCAGGAATAAATTCAGCGCCGTAATTCGCTGCACAAGCCCGCGCTCGATCAGCGCCCATTCATTCGCGGGAATGATTCGCGGAATAAGATCAAAGGGAAAAATTCGTTCCGTTCCCTCATCGTCGTCGTAGACAGTGAAGGTGACGCCTTGCGTCAGAAACGTGGAGGCCGCGAGAGCACGTTTGCGCTCGAATTCATCGCGCGCCATTTCCTTGAAGCGCCGCAGCAACTTGCTGTAATGAGGACGCGCAACGCCGGGCTCAACGAACATCTCGTCGAAGAATTCTCCGACTTGATAATCGGAGAAAAACTCGGCCATGAATGAGTCTGGCAGCGCGAAATATCGACGCAAATGGAAAACCCCGCCATGGAAACGAATGAACACGAGCGCGCGTGCAGACGCGTCGCGGCGTTATTCTCCGAGCGGTGGTTGCGCGGCTACGTTGCGTGGAAGCTGCGAGCCGACCCAATCTTCTTGGTGGCCCACGAATTATTCCGATCGCGCAGCCTGCCGATTTTAGACATTGGATGCGGGGTGGGCCTCCTCGCGTTTTACCTACGGGAACGTGGGTGCGAGCAGGCTATCGTGGGCCTCGATCGCGATGCGAGGAAGATTGATCGTGCGCTGGAGATCGGCGCGCGCCGCGGTTATAAGAGCGTCCGCTTTCGGACGACAATTGTGGACGAAGCGCCGGCTGAGTTCTGCGGCGACGTCGCTCTACTGGACGTCCTGCATTACGTTTCCGAAGCGCAGCAGCTCTCTCTCCTCACGAGTGTGGCGAAGCGCGTTTCGGAAAGGGGGATCGTCGTGCTGCGCGATTGCCTGCGGGAGCGCCGCGGCCGTTTCTACGCAACGTATGTCGCCGAGAAATTCGCGCAGATGATTTCCTGGAACGTCGGCACACCCCTGCATTTCGCTTCGCGTGCGGAAATCGAAGAACCTTTCGCTCCCGATAAATTTACGCGCGAAGAACGGCCAATGTGGGGAAACACACCATTTAACAACCGGCTTTTTATTTTCCGGCGCCAATCAACCGAAGTTGTTCCGGGGTCGGAATAACAAAGCGGTAACCCGCATCCGCCAACGCGGCGAGCGTGAGTTCGACACAACGCGGGTTAAAATCCGGGTCGCGCTCGATTCGATGCGCTTCGTGCAGCACCACGATCGCGCCTGGTTTCGCTTTTTTTGCTATCGCGGCTGCGACGTTTGCGGGATCGCGCCGCCACGTATCGAACCCACGGACCGTCCACCCGATGAGGGCCAGGCCTTTTCGGCGAAGTTCAGGATGCACAAACGGGTTTTTTAATCCGGCCGGAGCGCGGAACAATCTCGCCGGTTTTTCAGGACACGTTCGCAGCACTTCTGCGCATTGCTCGATTTCGGCAGCGACCGCGCCCGGTCCCGCCGCCCAGAAATTGCCGCTCGGATGGGTGAAGGTGTGGTTCGCAATTTCATGCCCACGCGTCAAAATCTCGGTGATCAGTCGCGGATGATTTTCGGCTTTGCGGCCGACGACAAAAAACGTAGCTCGCGCGCCGTACTGATCGAGCGTGTCCAAAATCTTCGGTGTGTGGACCGGGCACGGGCCGTCGTCAATTGTGATCCAGACTTCGGGCTGCTGCGTTTCGAATTCACGCACGACCGGTCCCCACCAAGCGCAATTCGCGACGAGCGTCGCGTAAAGCAGCATCAAATGCGAGAGCAGGAGGGGCGTGAGTGCAAAGACGACATTCGTCCTGATTAGGGCGATTGCGAAAACGGGCGCCGCGAAAATAAACGCGAGCAGCGCAGTCCGTTTCCAGCCCACGTTAATCTCGCGCACGGCTCTCAGCATCTGTCAGTGCCAATACCAGCGCGGCGGCTAGATTCGCGATAACGGCGGCCATCCAAATAATTCCGATGATCGAAAACCAGGAGCCGCCGCGGTTTAGCTCGCAAGCGAAGAGGGTCGTTAAAGTTCCGATCAGGACGCTCTGGAAATATGCGTCAGGCATAGTCCGGAAGAAGCCAAGAGCGCGCAGAAGCTTCAGAATAAGCGCGTTAATGTACAAAACGATGAGCCAAAACACCCAAGTCGCGAAAAGCAGAACAATAAGAACGATCGCGATCTGCCAAACCGCCGTCCGCAGGTTAACAAACTGCAGGCCGAATAAATAACTGATAAAAAAAATCACCGCGCCGATTCCGTGCGCTTCCAGTGCATTGTGTTCACTACGCGCGGCGTGTTTGCCGGCGAGCTTTGCGATAAATCGCGGCAGGGCGAAATAAAAATCAGACATCAGGCGACCGCCCTTCGTTTCCTGCAAAGACCGGCGCCAGGCAAAACCACTGGTCCCAGTGCAACGAAATGACATCCTGCAGTACGGCGCACCACCGTTGCACGGCGGGGGTTATTTCTTCCTCGCGTGAACACCCCGTGCGGGCGACGGAAATTGGTTCTCGAACGATAATGCGATAGCGCCGCAAACCGCAGCGCGCGATAAACAACGGGAAAATCGGCACGCCTGCGACGAGGGAAAGAATAAACGGACCGTTCGGTAATTGCACAGTCCGGCCAAAAAGCTCTCCGCTTGTTTGCGTGACATCGCCGACGACGCGGTCGCCCTGGATCGAAACGATCTCGTCGCGTCGCAGTGCGTTTAAGAGATCGAATGAAAGCATGGTGCTCTCGGTGTTATACGCGACTTTTACGGAACCGGCACCGGTCTGTTCAAGCGTTACGGCGAGATGCTCAGCCGTCAGCGGGTCGGGTTCCGGCGCGCGAACCATGCGAATTTCGCGATTGAATTTTTGCGCGAAGAGCGCGGCACCAAGGTCGTAATTTCCCATATGTGCGGTGAGAACGATCGCGCCTTTCCCAGTGCCGAGAGCATCCAGCCATTTCGTTCCGATAATCTCGTACTTAAACTCGGCCTTTTTCAGCTTGTAAATGGCCGCTTCGGCGATCGTCCAGGCGAAGTTGTACAAGGTCCGGAATGCGCGCAGATGATTCATGGCGCGCGATGAACCGCTTAGCACAACCGCGAGGTTTGCCACAATCGCGCGCCGCGCGGGTGCTGCGAAAAAGAAGAAGAAAAACGTGCAGAAGCAAAGGGGAACGAAATAAAAATAAAACGGCAGATTTCGCACTCCCCAGTCCAAATATTTTCGCCAGAAAACTCCCCGGACAGCGAAGTGCCCAAGCCATTTTTCGGACCTCATAACACTGGCTGTCGTTCAGTGAGCGGGGCTATCGCGGCCGTGGCACCAGCAGGGTGTGGTCTCACGCGCCTCACAGAGGCGCGGCGGCCGCGGTTTTTGGCGGAGAAGCCGTCAATTGCGTCGCCGCAACATCCTTGGCGCCCGGACTCAGTATCAGTCGGAAGTTGGTAAGTTCCGCCTTCCCCCACCGAAATAGCCCCTTCCGGATGAGCTTGCGCACGCGCATGTCCGGAACGAAGCCGTCGTACAGTTCGCGCCAGCCGGCGTTGCGTCTGCCAAAACAGCCTCTCGCCGTGCGACGTTTTGCGAGGACGACAAGTCGTCGATTGTAAAATTTCATCATTCCGGCAAAAGCGTGGCCGACTGCACCTTCGAAAGGGAAATGAAGAAACTCCGCTTCCGGATTCGCATAGACCGGCCTAACGAGTCCCATGAAATACGTGCCGACGTCGAGAAGGAGCGCCGCGGACATCAATTCAGCGTCCCCCATGTAGTAATATTTATCTTTGTACAAGGTCTCGAACCAAAGCTTGTAAGTGATGGGACACTGCTCGTTGTAGTAACGAAGTCGTTCCTGGACGTTCTCGCCGGCGAGATTTTGCGCGACGAGATCGGCCACGTAATAGCTGGTGTAGGAGCAAAAATCGAGGCCCGGGCTGTAGAGCGGATCGATGAAGCCAGCGGCGTCACCCACGATCGCCCAGCCATCGCTGCAGACTTTTGTGCTGAAGTAGGGGAGCGCCGAAAACGCGTGAACATCGTGTTCAATGATCTGCGCATCGGAAAAGATCTCTCGCCCGATCGGATTTGCGAGCAGATGCGCCCGCAGCCGTTCGCTCAGGTTCGCGCCTTCGGCCAATTGAAAAATGCGCGAATCGTATACGATCCCCGCGCTCACATCGCCGCCCTGCAGGGGGATAATCCAGCACCACCAACCGTGGCCCATAAGGTGGTTCGTCGCCCACGAACGGCCGGTGCGGCATGCATTTGCGTAATTCGGAAATTTCTCCCGCCAGTCATAGCTATCCCAATCCTTCACTCCCCTGAACCGCGCCCAAACGGAGTTTATGGGGTGCTCGGTGTTCGGTTGAAAAAACCCCAGCTTGCGCGCGACCATGGACGCGCGTCCGCTCGCGTCGATCAGCCAACGCGCCGCGATCGTCTCATCGCCGCGATCGCTCCGGATCGAAATGACCTGGCCGCCGCCGTCGTTTACCTCGAAGCACGAGACTTTCGCCGGCCGCCGCAGATCGCATCCCGCTTCCACGGCGAGAGCAAGCAGATGTGAATCGAGTTTGCTCCGGTCGACTTGGAACGTCGGCAGCCGCGCCTGATATCGCGCACCTACTTCCACGCAGTCGTCAAACTGCTGATCGTCGCGATTACAAAACCAGAGGCGCAATCCTTGTTTTACGAGCTGATGGTGGCCGAGATAGTTGGTCAGCCCGAGAATCCGAGTCATGTAGCAACTGCTTAACTCGGTGGTCGATTCGCCTACCTTGCGGTCGAACTCGGCGGCCTTTTCCACAATCAAAACCCGCGCCGCGGGATGCTTGCGTTTTAGCATGAGCGCCGTCGCCGCACCGGAGAATGCGCCGCCGACGATCACGACGTCATAATCGAAATCCATCGCAGCTGAGATGATGGCCTCGCGGAGCGCCGAACGCAATGCGTTCTCCGGTTGCTGTTCGTGCTCCTGCTCGTGATCGTGCTCATAATCGGAATTGGGAGGAGGGCGATCACGAGCACGATTATGAGCGGGAGCACGAGTAAGGCGCCGATTCGTATCGACGCGCACGTTCACATGGTGGGCAACGGCGCGGGCGGTTCCGGCGGCTGGTTACGCTTGAATGGCTGGCATCGCTGGCTCGCAGTGTTTATGGTGCGCCAGCTCGGGTTTCCTGCGAGCGCGCTCGACGGCGACCTCGACGCCATCTACGCGGAACATCTGCTCAAGCTCGTCCGTCAATCGTCTCTGGATGCCGTCGTACTGCTTGCGCACGAACGAGTGCACGATACGGATGGCACGCCGCGCGATGATCTCGGCGCGATGTTTGTGCCTAACGACGTCGTGCTCGAACTCGGCCGACGATTTCCTGAGTTCCTGCCGGGCGTGTCCATTCATCCGGCGCGACGCGACGCGCTCGATGAGCTCGAGCGTTGTCTTGATGCGGGCGCTGTCCTGATGAAGTGCCTGCCGAATTGTCAGAACATCGATCCAGCGGACGTTCGCTATCGCAAATTCTGGGAGCGTATGGCGGAGGCGCGCCTGCCGCTTCTAGCGCACACGGGCGGCGAATACACGCTGCCGGTGATCAACGCGGCGTTCGCGGATCCGAAACGGTTGCGTTTGCCGCTCGAATGCGGTGTGACGGTAATTGCCGCGCACTGCGCGACCAGGAGCGGGATTTTCGATCGCGATTACTTCGCCGATTGGGCGAAGATGCTGCGCCCATTTCCGAACCTTTATGGTGACATCAGCGCGATGGTTTCATTGAACCGCTGCGGCCATTTGCGCGAGTGTCTTACTGACGAAATCGTACCGCGTATTTTGCATGGCAGCGATTTTCCAGTGCCGGTGCTCGGACATCGGGTGTGGATGGAAGGTGCAATTGATCGGGCGACGTTTCGCCGCTGCCAAAGCATCGCCAACCCGATCGAACGCGATTGGCAGTTTAAACAGGCGCTCGGTTTTTCAGACGACATCGCCGTCAGAGCGGGGACGCTGTTGCGTATGTCTAATCAGCCTGTTCAGTCATGATCCTCTCTAATGCGCGTCTGATTTTGCCGGAAGGAATTCGAGAGGGGCTCGAAGTCGTCGTTACAGATGGGAAAATCGCCGGGATCCGCGAGCGATCCGTCGCTGAGGCTCTTGATCTCGGGGATAACTATCTCGCGCCCGGTTTTATTGACCTGCACATTCACGGCGCCCTTGGGCGCGACACGATGGATGCTTCGCTTGAGAGCTTTCGCGCAATTTGCGATTATCACGCGAGTGGGGGCACTACCTCGCTCCTTCTTACCACGTCGACGGCACCGATCGAGGATATCGTAGCTGTTCTGCGGGCCGTCAGGAAGATCGGCGGCAACTTGCCGCCAATCAGAGGCGTACATGTCGAAGGACCGTTCCTTTCGCGTTCGCGGCCGGGCGCGCAACGCGGGGAGTTTATCCGCAATCCCGACCACGGATTGGTGGAGCAGCTTTTGGAATTCGCTGATGTGATAAAACGCGTCACTCTCGCTCCGGAACTGCCGGGCGTGCTTCCGCTCGTCCGTGAATTACGAAGCCGCGGGATTGCGGTCAGTGGCGGTCATAGCGATGCGTGGGAAGAGGATGCGCGCGCTGCCTTCGAGCACGGTATGCGACACGTCACGCATACTTTCAACTGCATGTCGTCCGCGCGACGACGAGGGATTTACCGTGTCGCCGGCCTGCTCGAATTTGCTTTGAGCGAGCCGGAGATCACCTGCGAGCTGATCGCCGACGGATATCACGTTTTGCCGGCGCTTATGAAAATGCTTTATCACGCGAAGAGTTGCGACGGCATATGTCTGGTGACCGACGCAACGGCCGGGGCGGGTATGCCGGAGGGGTCTCAATTCAAGCTTTCCGGCGTGGAATGCAAAGTCGCCGGCGGTGTTTGCCTTCTCGCTGACGGCTCAGCGCTCGCCGGCAGTGCGTCGCGAATGATCGATCTTGTTCGGACGTTAGTGCGAAGTACGCAGATTCCGTTGCACCATGCGGTCACGATGGCCACGCGGACTCCTGCGCGAACGCTCGGCTTGACGAACAAGGGAAAGCTCGAAGTTGGCGCGGATGCGGATTTCGCCGTGCTCTCGGCTGACTTGGCAGTGTTGCAGACATTTGTTGGCGGGCGGCAAACGTTTCCGTCTACAGCGAGAGCAGGAAGCGCGCGATCTCGAGCGCGGCTGCGGGACGGCTGACGCGTTCGACGTTCGCAGACCACTCGCGCCATTGAGCGGCGTCGTCCGCAAACGCATTTCGCACGGCCGCGATGACGCTGTCGTGTGAGGTCGCGATCGTGCCACAGCCCGCTTCTGAAATGTAGCGGGCGTTGCCTTCTTCCTGACCGGGTATGACGTGATTGACGATCATCGGGCACCCGGCGGCGAGCGCTTCCTGCACCGTCGCGCCGCCCGCCTTGCTGATCAGCAAATGGTTTGAATGAAGCAGCCGCGGGAGGTCATCACTCCAGTGGACGATCTCGAAGGTTCGTTGCGAATTTTCGCGTAATTGCTTCAGAGAATTAAACAGGCGCGTGTCGCGTCCCACCGTCACCGTCAGTTGAATTTCATCGAGCTGAGCGAGCCGTTGCACGAGTTGCGGTGCACCCGGTTTCGCCGCGTTGATAATGTAGAGAACGCGCCGACCGGTGCCGTCCGACGGAGAGGGCCGCGGCACCTCGGCAGCGGCCGCGAATTTCGGACTCACGGGAAACCCGAGCGGCTTAATCTTTTCCCGTGCGATCCCGGATTGTTCGAGAACGGCTGCACTCGGCTCGTTTGGAACGAGAAAATAATCGGCGCTGCAACGAAACCAGATTGCATTCACCGAGAGAGAGTCGGTAATCATGACAACGCGTTTGTAGTCCGCGCTGCCGGTCGGGCCGAGCATCTCATCGAGCATGTGCGGATAGGCAGGGTAAACTGAGACGATCACGTCCGGCCGAAAACGTGCGAGCAAACGACTAAGGTGGTTTTTCAGCGTGAAAAATACCTTAAAATTCCCGGCGAAAGCGGTCTGTTGATCGAGCCAGCGGTAGACGACGCCCCAGGCCTTCGGCGCGCGATCGATCAGCCCCAGGTAGGCGACGCGCGCCCAGTCGTTTGCGATTCCATAGGTGTCCGCGAAGAGATCGTGCAGCTCTACCTCCGCCCCGACCGGGGCTATTTCGGCAAGCCCGTCGCGAATACCGCGGGCCGCGCTGTTGTGACCTTCGCCGAAGCCGGCCGTCAGAATCAGAATTTTTTTCACGACTCGTTAGGCCAAAAGCTTCTGCGCGAACGAACACGGAGAGTTTAATGGATATTTGTGTCGGGCAAAGTAAACTCTCGCCGCAGATGAGGTATCTGAGTTTCGCAGGCAGAATCGTTCGCCGCTTTGTCTGGGAAACGGCGACTGATAATACGACCGGGCTGGCCGCACAGATGGCTTATCAGTTTCTCTTCACGCTCGCGCCGGGCCTCCTTTTTCTGTGGCATCTGCTTGGGCTCTTTGGGACGGACCCGGCGAAGCTTCATCAAATGCTCGCAATTCTAAAAAGCTTTTTGCCGGCCGACCCGAAGGTTCAGGAAATTCTCGATACTCAAGCCGCTAGCGTTGTCGTGACTGGAGCGGGCGGAACACTTGCGAACGTGGGGATTCTTGCCGGTATTTGGCTGGGCACGCTTTTCATTTCTACAATTTCGCACGCGCTCAGTCGCACGCATGGCGTAGTCGAAGATCGAAATTGGTGGTCGAAATACATCATTTCATTTTTCCTGATTTTTTGGTTCGGCATCACAATCCTCTTTTGTTTTAACGCGATGGTTTTCGGTGAAACTCTGGCGGGAATTGCAGAGGTAAATTTTCAACTCGCGATCCCGCTGCAGGAATGGGTGGCGGCGCTCAGTCTTCCTCTCACTGCGCTCGCGCTCGTAGGTCTTGCGCTCGCGCTCTATCTTCTCACGCCCGAGAATTATCTCACGATCCGGCAGGCGCTGCCCGGCGCAGTTTTCTTTTCGTGCGGATGGATCATCGTAACGAAGCTCTTTCAATTTTACGTCGCAAAATACGATCGTTACAACCCCACTTACCTGGCACTCGCATCGATCATTGTTCTCTTAACGTGGATGTACCTGACGTGCCTTTTGCTTCTGCTCGGCGGGAAGCTGAATGCAATCTTGCGACGCGAGCGCGAACGGACCGTGCGCCCGGAGGCCACGCCACAGCCAGCTTGAACGCGCAAGTCTTCGCGCCACGCGCCTCAATCTTGCGCGCATGCGGGCTCACGCTTTGCGCCATATTTGCTGTGACCTTTTTGCGCGCCCAGGATTCGGAGGACGAAAAACCCCAGCGCGAGAAGGCGAGCGCGCACAAAGAAATACGGCCCGGCCCGTCGTCGTCGCCAACGCCAACGCCGAAACCCAAGTCGAAGTCGTCGAAGCATAAAACCAAACGCAAAACTGCCAAGGCCTCGAAGTCCGATGAAGCCGCGGCAGAAGCGACGCCGCGCCCGCGCAAAAGTCCGACCCCGGCGCCGGATGAAGATGAATCGCCGAGCCCCACCGCCAAGCCAAAGCAGGAGAAAAACTCCGAAGGTAAAATAGAATCGAAAGCATCGAAACCTGGCGCGGAACCCAGTTCATCGCCGAAGGCGAAGAAGAGCCCAACGCCGGAAACTGCAGACGAAGAATCGCCAACTCCGAAGTCAAAGTCGAAGAACCAGAAAAAATCGCACGGCAAAAAAGAATCCAAGGCAAAATCTGGGAAAGGAGCGGAGCCATCGGCGATTCCCAAAGCGAAGAAGGCTGCGACGCCTGAATCTGAGGAGGACGAAAGATCTCCGTCGCCTTCCGTAAAGTCGAACCACGCGAAAACGCAGAAGGAAAAGAAATCAGCGAAAACTGAACCGAAAGAAACTGCAGAGCTGGCAAAAACGCCGCGGCCTGTGAAAAGTGCGGTTCCGGCCGAGCCTGATCCGTCGGAGGATTCAGCGCCTCCTCCGCCAGCGTTACCTCCCGCGCACGGTGTTCCGGTTCCCGCTGCTGCGGCGAGCCCGGGCCCCGAAGAGATCACGATCGAGAAGTCTGGCTTCGAACAACAGCAAGGATATGAGCCGCCCCCACCGCCGCCGCCGCGGCGAGGTTTCTGGTCGTCTTTATTTCGCCGGTCCGAAAGCTCAGCCAGCTACAGATACCTGAAGCGCTCGACGATCGATGCAATCCGCCGCGCGCCGGTACAGCGCGGCCGCTGGAAATTCATCATCGTGCACAACAGCGGGACGCGACAGGGAAACGCGCGCGCGTTTGATTACTATCATCGCCACGTCCGCCGGATGGTGAACGGGCTCGCTTATCATTTCGTGATTGGCAACGGGACATCATCAGGAGATGGACAAATAGAAATTGGTGACAGATGGCGAAGGCAGATCAATGGCGGCCATGTTCACAGCGATTATCTGAACAACATCGGGCTCGGCATTTGTCTCGTCGGAGATTTCAACCGCGATCAGCCGACGCGCGCGCAGCTCGATGCGTGCGAAGAGCTGATCCGTTACCTGCGCACTCGTTGCGGGAAGATCGATGCGCATTATGCGATCGTGAGGCCGCATCGTGAAGTGAATCCGCCGCGCTGGGCGACGGATTGTCCGGGGGATGCGTTCCCCTACGAGTGGTTCCGGCGCTTTCGTGACTAACGCGGGCGCCCAAAGACGCTCTGTGCGTGGCGATTTGGAGACGCGGAGGTCGTAGACCGACCGTCCTGATTCGGCAACGCCTGGAGCATCCAACTTGCGATTGCGAACAAACTATCGCTAGCCGATAGAACCGATTCGCATCGCATGACACCCGTAAAAATTTGGTTGGGTTATCCCTCACCGCTGGGCGCAACGTGGCGGGGAGACGGCGTCAATTTTGCGCTTTTTTCCGAGAACGCGACATCGGTTGACCTTTGTCTCTTCGAAAGTCTGGACGCGCAGCGCGAGGCTGTTCGAATTCCGATGACCGAACAAACCGACCAAGTCTGGCACGTGTTTCTGCCCGACGTGGGGCCCGGTCAACTTTATGGATACCGCGTGTCTGGACCATACGATCCCAGCCGCGGGATGCGATTTAACAGCTCTAAACTTTTGCTTGATCCCTACGCCAAAGCGATCGCGGGTCAGGTGAACTGGGCCGACGAAATGTACGGATATGTCGTCGGCAGTGCATCCGACGATTTGACGCGCGACTTTCGCGATGATGCGTGGGGCATGCCGAAAGCCGTTGTAGTCGATCACGCCTTCGATTGGCGGAATGACAGGCATCCGGGTACTCCGCTGTCCAATTCCGTGATTTACGAAATGCACGTAAAGGGATTCACAAAGTTGTGTCCTGATGTGCCAGAGGAATTGCGCGGGACTTATGCAGGTCTCGGCAGCGCCGGCGCAATCGACTATTTAAAAGATCTTGGCGTGACGGCGGTTGAACTACTGCCGGTGCACGCGCATATCGACGACAGGATTCTGGCCGAGCGCGGTGTGACGAATTACTGGGGCTATAGCACAGTCGGCTTTTTCGCGCCGCACGCCGAATACTCGAGCAGCGGACAAATGGGCGGGCAGGTAGATGAATTCAAAAACATGGTGCGCAACCTGCACGCGGCCGGCATCGAGGTGCTTCTCGACGTCGTCTACAACCACACCGCGGAAGGTAATCATCTCGGACCGACGCTCAGTTTTCGCGGGATCGATAACGCGGCCTATTACCGTTTAATCGCAGACAATCCGCGCTTTTATCTCGATTACACGGGTGTCGGTAACACGGTCGACACGTTGTATCCGCGCACGTTGCAGCTTGTAATCGACAGCTTGCGTTACTGGGTGAGCGAGATGCACGTCGATGGATTCCGCTTCGATCTCGCCTCGGCCCTCGCGCGCGATGGCACCGGCGTGAACAAGTTTCACGCGTTTTTCAAGATCATCCAGCAGGACCCGGTCCTTTCGCAGGTGAAACTGATCGCGGAGCCGTGGGATCTCGGCGAAGGAGGCTATCAGGTCGGCAATTTCCCGATTCTCTGGTCCGAATGGAATGGCAAGTACCGCGACGCAGTGCGCAGTTATTGGAAGGGCGATGAAGGGCGCATCGGTGAGATCGCTTATCGCCTGACGGGCAGTCCCGACCTTTATCAACAGAGCGGCCGCCGGCCGTACGCGAGCATCAATTTCATCACCGCGCACGACGGATTCACGTTGAACGATCTTGTCAGTTACAACGACAAACACAACGAGGCGAACGGCGAGAACAATCAGGACGGCGATAACACGAACAACTCCTGGAACTGCGGCATTGAAGGCCCGACCGACGACGAGGAAATCAGGGAAGTGCGCGCCCGGCAGCGGCGTAATTTTTTAGCGACGTTGCTTCTCTCGCAAGGCGTCCCGATGATCTGCGCCGGAGACGAATTTGCGCGGACCCAGAACGGGAACAACAACGCCTACTGCCACGACAACGAACTCGCCTGGCTCAGTTGGGAACGCACGCCGGAGCAGGAAGAGCTACGTGAATTTACCAGGCGTCTGATCGAGCTCCGGCGCGACCATCCCGTCTTCCGCCGGCCGAAATTTTTCCAGGGCCGGCGCAAGCGTGGCTCGGAAATCAAGGACGTGATGTGGTTCAACCCCGGCGGAAACGAAATGAGCGATGAAGAGTGGACCTCCCCCTTCGTCAGGTGCCTCGGCGTGCTGCTCAGTGGCGACACGAACGACGTGCTCAGCTTTGAAGGCGAACCGATTCGCGACGAGACATTTTTGCTCCTGATCAACGCCCATTACGAACCGATTCGTTTCGTCATGCCCGGACAGGAAAATCTGGAGTGGCAAATGGTGCTAAACACGGCGCGCTCAGGCGGATTTGTCACCGACGCGAAAGAATTTCCCTCAGGCGACGAAGTCGAGCTCGAGGGTCGCGCCACGATTTTACTGAAACTCGCGGCGGGCCTGGAGGCACGCGCGCGTCACGAATCGTGGAAGAAGCGGAAGGTGGAAGCGCCGCCCGAGGTTACTGGTGAGGCCGTTCGTTTTTGGCGCCGCACAAAAAAACCGGCGCCCTGATACAGCAGGCTCTTGGGTTGTAAAATGATCAGCGCTGTCATTTTCGATCTCGACGGGACTCTGGTCGATTCGAACGATCTTCATGCGGAGGCGTGGCAGGAAACGTTC
>JBDUAZ010000015.1:0-4661 GCA_040004385.1 Chthoniobacterales bacterium
GCCGCGCATCCCTCGCTCGCGAAACGCCCGCCAGTCGCTTGATTCCCGTCGGTGTTCTCTCATTCTTTATGAAAAAAAACAGCCTGCTGTTCCTCGCGATCGCGGCGCTACTGCCGATTTCCGCAGACGCCGGTGCCAGGCGATTCACGTATGTTTACGAAGCCACAACGGGCCGGCCGGGCAGCGTTGACATCGAGAACTGGGTGACATTCGAAACCCACACACCGAATAACCATAGCTTCCGGGAAGTCCTGTTTCGTCACGAGCTTGAGTTCGGTGTGACGGAACGGTTGCAGGCGTCGATCTACCTCGCGGATTGGCAATATGAACGTGGTGAAGGGACGAGCTACACCGGCTCGGCGATCGAGCTGCTCTACAACATCTCGAATCCAGTGGCGGACCCGATTGGCCTCGCCGTTTATCAGGAATACAAAATCGGCCGTCGGCTTTTCGAATGGGAGTCGAAGGTCATCGCGCAGAAAAATTTCGGACCCTTTGTCGCAGCTTACAACGCGACGCTGGAGGCGACATGGGAAGGTGAAGGATTGCATGAACATTCGGGCGAATTGCAGCAATCGTTAGGCGTGAGCTATGAAGTGAACCCGCGCTTCGCGTTCGGCGCGGAGTTGCTTCACGAGATCGCGTTTCCAGATTGGCAAAAAACGGGCCGCGGCGTCTTCTTCGCTGGTCCGAATGCCTCAGTTCGCGTCGGCAGGTTTTGGGCGACAGTAACCGCGCTCGGCCAGCTGACGAACGCGGGTAATGAGCCGGACTTTCAGCTGCGCTCGATTATCGGGGTGATGTTTTGAGGCTGCGCACGTGCATCGGAATGGCGGGCGCGGCGCTTTCCGCTGTGATTCTTCCTGGATGCGGCGGGACGTTTTCCGGTCCGCCGACGGTTACCGCGGCCATGGTCGGCTCGGCGCGGCGCCAGCACCTCGACGACAAAACGCTGGTTGCCGGCCGTGCAGTGTTTGTGAGCCGCTGTATCGAATGCCACGTGCTGCCGTCCATTGCGGAGCATTCTGCCGCAGCATGGCCCGCAATTATCGGCCGCATGTCGACGCGTGCCGATCTCACACGGACCGAGCGTGAGGCGCTCGTCGCTTACATACTCGCTGCGAAAAATCCTTAGCCGCGCGCGGGCGCTTCCGTACTCGATGCTGGGATTGCAATCGCATCGCGGGAGAGTGAATTGTCTGGGACGCAATGCTTGCCGAACGCGACACAACGTCTCCCGCAAAAATAACGAGGGCTGTCCTGCTTGCCGCAGGGCGCGGTACCCGCATGCGGGAGCTCACGCAGGAACTTCCGAAACCGATGCTGCCAGTGCGCGGGAAGCCGGTGCTGCTCCATATCGTCGAGGGACTTCGGGATGCGGGCGTAATGCAGTTTCTAATCGTTGTCGGCTGGCGCGCAGAAGTCGTGCGCGATTATTTCGGCGACGGTTCGAAGTTTGACACGCGCATTCAGTACACCACCCAAACCGTTCAGGACGGGACGGGGAAAGTTGTCGATCTCGCGCGCGATTTCGCCGGCAAGGAGCCGTTCATTCTTAGTTACGCCGACATCCTCGTTCAGCCAGAAAATTATTGCCGGCTCGTTTCCGCGAGCGATGACGTGGAAGCAATTATCAGTGTGAAACGCAACGAAGATGTTCGGCAGGGCGGCGCCGTGTTTGTGAACGACAAATTCGAGCTGACGGATCTTCGCGAAAAACCAAAGGCGGGCGAACCCACCAGTCCATGGTACAACGCAGGCGTTTATATGTTCCGCCCAAGCATTTTCGATTTCACCTCGCGCCTCGAGCGATCTCCGCGCGGAGAGTTCGAACTCACCGACGCAATTCGTAACCTGGCGTTAGCAGGGAAAAAAGTGCAGGCGTTTGAGCTCACCGGCGAATGGGCGGACGTGCGAGATCCGGAAGTCCTGGCGCAGCTCAATTCGTCAGGGTCTACGTAACGCCTTCGCCAGTCTCTTCCTCATCTTCTGGCTCCTCCTCGCCAAGCTCTTCTTCAAACTCGCGCCGCCGTTTTGGCGGGAGGAACGGCCTTAAAAAGCCGTACGCGAAATACGTCAGGAAAATCACGGCCAGCATCCACTGATAGAACCGCCACGTGATCAGGAGCATCGTCGCCACGCCGATGAACTTCGGGATCGACTGTTTCATGCGCCAGCCGATCGCTTTGAAGCTCGGATAGCTAAAGCGGCTGAACATCATGAACGACAGGAAAAGCATCAGCGGCGGCAGTGCGTACTTCCATCGGCCAATGGTGCGTTCCCCTTCATCCAGCCAAAGCATGAATAGCGTGATTGACGCAATCACGCCGGCCGCCGCAGGAATGGGAAAGCCTTTGAAATGCTTGTCGGCTGCGGGCGCGCCGTTGCCATTTGCAGCGATCACATTGAACCGCGCGAGCCGCAGAGCGCCACATGTGAGGTAAATGGACGCGATGATCCAGCCAAGATTGTGGAATTCCCCCAGCACGATCTGATAAACGAGCAGTGCCGGCGCCATTCCGAATGACACGACGTCCGCGAGCGAATCGAATTCGCGGCCGAAGGCGCTCTCGTGACCGCCTAACCGCGCGAGGCGTCCGTCGAGAAGATCAAAAATGCACGCGGCGAGAATGAACCAGATCGCGTCGTGGAATTTGTGCGCGGCAAGCGTGAAGTTATTGTCCTGCGCGCCGTCGTAAATCCGCAGGACGGCCGCAAAACCACAGAACAAATTGCCTGCCGTCATCAGGTTCGGCAGCAGATATATCTTCGGAGTCTGATCGCTCATGCTGGAAGAAGACGCGCCACAACTGTCTCGCCGCCGACTACTCGATCGCCGACTTTAGCGAGCACCGTCGCATCCAGCGGCAAGTATACTTCTGTGCGCGAGCCGAAGCGAATCATGCCAAAGCGCTCGCCCTTCTTCAGCTCATCTCCCACTTTCGCCCAGCCGACAATCCGCCGCGCGATTGCGCCAGTAAGCTGACGGACGACGATCGTCCCGCGTGGATTTTCGAACGCCCAGGTCATTGCTTCGTTCTTCGTCGAACAATCGACATTGCGCGCATCGAGGCAAAGACCTTGGTGGTGTTGCCGGTAGGTAATGCGGCCGTCAACCGGCGCGCGGTTTGTGTGCACGTCGAAAACAGAAAGAAAAATTCCGACCCTCCGCATGCGCGTCTTCAGCACCTCCGGTTCCTCTACCTCGGCGATGTCGGCGACGACTCCGTCGGCCGCGGCAAGCACAACGTCTGCATCACCAGGTGCGATCCGTTCGGGATCGCGAAAAAAAGCGAACGTGTAGATAATTAGCGCGACGAAGAGCAACGAGAGCCAGGGGAAGAGAAACCAACTGGCGAGTGTTAACAGCGCGAGAATCGCGAGGATCCACCGGCCTTCATATAAAGTCTGGATTCGCATCACTAAGAGCACAGTTTCGAGTCCTCGCGATGGTCGGTCAAGCGCCACCGAAAGGCTCGTTCGTCAGCACTCCGAGCGAAATCGCTCCGGCCACAATATATAGCGATCGGGGGCACTGGCGGCCTCAATTCCTTGCGTTTCGAGCACACAAACTGCAGCAAGATAATTCTTGTTCAGAGGCAGGTTTTTGCGTATCTTTTTCGCGCTGCCAGTCGGCAGCTTTTTATGCTCCAAGCTCAGGACGAAATATCAGCCGGAAAAGCCGCTCGCGACGCCGCGACCGGCATCGGCGCAAACCAGAAATACGACGCCGCGCAGATTGATAAGCTCGAGGGGTTGGAAGCAGTCCGGAAGCGACCGGGAATGTATATCGGTGATCCGGACGAACGCGGATTGCATCACTGCGTCTTCGAAGTGCTCGACAACTCCATCGACGAACATCTCGCTGGTCATTGCAGTAAAATCGAGGTGGCTGTTCATGTCGACGGCTCGGTCTCGGTGCGTGACAACGGCCGCGGCATTCCGGTGGACATGCATCCGAAATTCAAAATGCCCGCCGTCGAGCTCGTGCTGACAAATCTTCACGCCGGCGGCAAATTCGGGCAGGGCGCATACAAATATTCCGGCGGCTTGCACGGCGTCGGCGCCAAGTGCGTTAACGCGCTCTCCGATTGGTTCAAGGTCGAGGTGTCGCGTGACGGAAAAGTTTATCACATGGGTTTTGAGCGGGGAAAGACGACGCAGAAGCTCGAAGTCATCGGCGAGGTCAAAAACAAGAAGACTACCGGCACGCTCATTACGTTTTTGCCGGATCCGACAATCTTCACAATCACCACGGAGTTCAAATTCGAGCGCCTCGCATCAAGACTCCGTGAGCTCACATTCCTCAACCCCGGTCTCGAGATCACGCTCACGGACGAACGCACCGAACCGCCGAGAAATGAAACGTTCTTCTACAAGCACGGGATCGAGGAATTCGTGCGCCAGCTCGGCGAGAACAAGCAGGTCATTCATCCGAAGCCAGTGATCCTGTCGCGTCAACGCGACGAAGTCTTCATCGACGTCGTCTTGCAATATAACGACAGCTACAACGACCAGATTCTCTGTTTCGCGAATTCGATCCCGAACCCTGACGGCGGCACGCACCTTACTGGTTTCCGCAGCGCGTTAACGAAGGCGGTCAACCAATACGCGAAATCGAACAGCCTGCTGAAAGACAAGGATCCCGCGATCTCCGGCGA
>JBDUAZ010000089.1:0-15554 GCA_040004385.1 Chthoniobacterales bacterium
AACATTTCCGTCCAGAAATACGGGATCCTTTCGTAACGTATCCGCTTCTTGCCGGTCATATTCGCCCCAGCGACGAGTCCCTGCTCCCGTGCGTTTTCCCAGTGCGTCTGGCGCCTCACACCGCCCATCACGCGATCAGGATAAAATGCGAGGTCGCCGATCGCGTAGATGCCTTTCTCCTCCGTCTCGAGATACTCGCTCACAGGCGAACCATGGGGTCCCGAGAGTGGCGTGTTGCGAACGAGCTCGAGGTTGGGTTCTGCGCCGCAGGCGACGATCGCGACACCGGCCGCTACGCGATTGCCGCTTTTCGTCTGGATATTGCGCAGGACGGTTTTGCCTTCAAAGCCGTTTAGGCTTTCGCTCATTAGCAGGGTCACGCCATGCCTTTCAAAATAGCCTGTGATCCACGCGCCGGTTTCCGGATCCAGATACCGGTTCAGCAGATAAGCGTTGCGGTGCATCATGCTCACCTTGAATTTTAGCTGTCGCAGGCTCGACGCCGTCTCACACGCGAGCAACCCGCCGCCGACGACAACAACCGTTTTCTCCAGATGCGCCATCTCACGCAACGCCAGGGCATCGCGAATCGTCCGCAGGTAAATCACGTTGCCAAGTCCGACCCCTGCTACCGGCGGTCGCACCGGCCGGCTGCCCATTGCCAAACAGGCTTTATTGAATTCAATCGTCTCTCCGTTGCCGAGCACCGCCAGGCGGCGATCGATATTCACCTGCGTGACAACCGCTCCGAAGCGCATTTCAATCTTGTGCGAATCGTACCAGCCCGGCTCAAAAGAGGGCATTTTTTTCATTGGCGGGGTTTTATCTCGCAGGAATGTTTTGGAAAGCATCCAGCGTTTGTACGGATGAAAAGTTTCCGCGCCCACCAGTGTGACGCTTCCTCTCTTGTCATATTTCCGGATGCTTTCGCAGGCGCTGCCGCCGCCAATTCCCGCTCCGATGATGAGATAGTCGCGTTGGATCATGTTCGAAGAGCGGACGATAGGAAATGCCCGCCCTTGCTGGCGAGGTAAATCTTATCCTTCTCGTAATCTAATAAACGGGATCGGCCGTCCCATGGAGCACAAGCAACTAAAGCACAGCGCGACAGAGAGCGACTGAAGCAATCACGCCCGTTAGATCAGCCAATAAACCAGCGGGAATGGCGTGACGGGTTTGCTTTACGCCGACCGCGCCGAAATAGACCGCAGCGACATAGAAAGTCGTCTCGGTGCTCCCGTAAATCGTCGCCGCCATCAGCGTGACAATATTTTCCGGCCCGAGTCGATGCACGATATCGGTTAAAATCGCGAGCGTGGCGCTTCCACTCAAGGGGCGCATCAACGCGAGCGGCAGCAGATCTGGTGGGAAATGAAGCGGCGCGAGAATGGGCGTAAGCAGGCGCGTTAATAAATCAATCCCGCCCGCGCCTTTAAACATGCTGATCGCGACGAGCATAGTCACGAGAAACGGAATGATCTTGAGGATCACGCCGAACCCCTCCTTTGCGCCTTCAACAAATTCCTCATAAACCTTGAGCCCGCGCGTCGCCGCGTAGACCGGGAAAAAACTGAGCAGAAAGGGAATCGCCAGAAGCGAGAGTGCGTTGACCGCGCGGACGAACACATTTGGCGACGCATCCAGCTTCAAGAGCACCCCGAAAACATTGGGCCAGACCATCCGAACGAAGAGGAGCGCAAAGAACAATCCCAGCAGCGCGAGCGCCGTCCTCCCCCAATTTGTCGCACGCATTAAAGGAGCCTCCGTCGGTAGCATATCGTCCGGCACCGCTGGCGTTGGTCGAACGCCACTCTGTGGAGTCTGGCCCTGCACCTGCAATCTAGCCTTGCGCTCGTTAGGCTCGGCTAAGTCTCGCTCAGCCGATTCCGCATCTCTTGGGGATGCACTGGTTGGTTGGAAAAACGAAAGTTTTTCCAGCAGTTTTACGCTGATGATGCCGACCGTCGCTGCGCAAAGGGTTGCGAGCAACGCCGTGCCAACGATCGCAGTGGGTCGCTTCGAACCGGCGGCGACCAGAAGTGCAATCGCTGTGGTCGGAATCAATTGAACGGAGGCGGTGTTGATAGCGAGAAACGTGCACATCGCGTTCGTCGCGGTCCCTGGCCTCCGATTGAGCGTTTCGAGGTCCCGCATCGCACGCAAACCAAGCGGCGTCGCGGCATTGCCGAGGCCAAGCATGTTAGCCGCCATATTCATGACCATTGAGCCCATCGCCGGGTGATCGCGGGGCACGTCCGGGAACAGCCTCCGCATCAATGGCTGCAAGCCGCGCGCGATTTTTTGGACGAGCCCGGCCCGCTCCGCGAGGCGCATCACGCCGAGCCACAAGGCCATCACGCCGATCAATCCCAGAGCGATTGTCACCGCGGTCTTTGCGCCGTCGAACGCGCCTTCCGTTACTTCTTTCAGGCGATCGTTCCAGCCGCCGATGGCGACTGAGAGAACGACGAGCGCGAGCCAGATGTAATTGAGCACGGCGGTTTATAGAATGCAGAACCGCTCGTGCCAAGCTCCGCTCCTCAGCGCTTCCGTTGCGCGGCGATAATTTGCGCAGCCCGCTCTCTATATCCGCAAGAGCGTGGCGGCATGCTGAAGCGCTGATTCCGTCTGTCCGCCGAGCATACGTGCGATCTCTTCCCGGCGCCCCTTGCCGCGCACCTCCGCTAGTAGCGAATGGGTTCGACCTCTTGCGACTTCCTTCGTGACGACAAAATGCGTTGTCGCCACCGCGGCCACCTGAGGCAAATGCGTAATGCAAAGCACCTGGTGCTCCGTTGCCAGCGCGCGCATTTTCGCGGCGACCGCGTTTGCAATTTCGCCTCCGACGTTCGCGTCGATTTCATCGAACACGAGAAGCGGGATGGCGTCCTGCGCTGCGAGCGAGGATTTGATCGCCAGCATTAGCCTCGAAATTTCACCACTCGAAGCAATCGTGCGCAACGGCTTGAGCGGCTCGCCCGGGTTCGGCGAAAAGAGGAGCTCAACGGTCTCGAATCCGGAAGCGCGCGGCTCTTCCAGATGTGTGAGCTTTACTTCGAAAGCGGATTGGCGGAACCCGAGGTCCCCCAGATTGCGCCGTATTTTGTCCGAGAGTTTAGGCGCGGCTTTCGCACGCAACTTTTGCAGCACTTCGCCCGCGCGCTTCATCTCCGCAGTGGCCATTTCGATTGCTTTTGCAAGACGGTCCAATTCCGCAGCGCGCCCTTCGATTTTCCGCATTCGATCCTCGGCTCGCGCGCCGAACGACATCACCTCCGTGATCGAGCCACCGTATTTCCGCTTTAGTGTTTCGAAGAGCGATATGCGTTCTTCCAGTGCGGATAACTGCGCCGAATCCAGATCGAGATCCTCTGCGTAACGGCCTAACGAGCGCGCGACCTCCGTCAGCTCGACCACGCTCGCGGCGTGCGCTTGCGAAAGCGACGCGATCGACTCATCTATTTTCTCCAGCTCGCGCAGCAGCTTTTGCGTTTCCGCCAGCCGCGCGGAAACGGAATCGTCCGCTTCGGAGAGAATTCGCGCTGCGGCGGAAGCCAGCTCAATCAGGCGCTTGCTGTTGCTCGCCTGTTTGTAGCGCGCCGCAATTTCCGCCTCTTCGTTGACGTCAAGGTTCGCAACCTGGATCTCGTTTATCTGATGACGCAAAAGATCGAGCTCCTGTTCGCGCGCAGATTCCGCGCTCGAGAGCGCCGTCTGTTCCGCCCGGAGCGACTGCAATCTGCGGTAATGTATTTGAAACTCAGCCGCGGCTCCTCCGACGTCTGCAAAGGCGTCGAGCAAGGCCAGCTGGCGTTCGGGTGCAAGGAGCGATTGGTGATCGTGCGGTCCGTGCAGGTCGACCAGTTCGTCGCCAAGATTTTTGAGCACGCTGAGCGTCGTTGGCGAACCGTTAATGAACTGTCGGTTGGTGCCCGTGGTGGAGAAACTGCGTTTAATGATTAACTCGGAGCCGCACGGGTCGACGCCGGCTGCGGTCAAACTCGCGTTCAATTTTTCGAGCTCAGCTCCTTCGAAAACAGCTTCGACTGTGCAAACATCGGCCCCCGTGCGAATGAGCGATTTGTCGGCGCGCTCGCCGAGAAGCAGTTGCAGCGCGCCGATGATGATCGATTTCCCCGCACCGGTTTCACCGGTCACCGCGATGAATCCGGGCGTCAGTTGCCATTCGAGGTCCTCGACGAGCGCGAGATTTTTAATCCGGAGTAAGATGAGAACGGCGGACATTTGAGGCGATGTTGAGAGTTGATGGTTGAGAGTTGAGAGTGCCGCCGCTGGAGCCTTTTTGAACTCTCCTCACTCAACCATCAACTCTCAACTAGCGCTCACCTTCCTCGGGACCGGAACGTCCCAGGGAGTTCCGACGATTGGTTGCGACTGCGCCGTTTGCCATTCGCCCGATCCGCGCGATCAACGCCTGCGATCTTCGATCTACGTTCGCACCCCAGAGTGCGCCTGGGTTGTCGACACCGGAACGGATTTCCGGACTCAGGCGCTCCGCGAAAACATCCGCCACCTCGATGCGGTGATTTTTACCCATTCGCACACGGACCACATCATGGGTTTCGACGATCTGCGACGGTTCTCATATGAGCGTGGTTCGATGCCGGTTTACGCTTCGGCGGAGACGATGCGCGACCTCAGGCGCGTATTCGAGTTCGCTTTCAGCGGAGAAAATCCTTTTCCCGGATACCTTCAACCGGAGCCGCACGTCATTACCGGTCCATTTCTTCTCGGCGAAACGTTGATCACGCCCCTGCCGGTCCCACACGGTCGATCCTGTGTGAACGGCTACCTCTTCTCTCGAAGCGGAAAGAAGCTCGTCGCGTACTTAAGTGATTGCAGCGGGGTGCCGGAAGATATCGCCGCGCTCATTGAGGGCGTAGAGGTGTTGATCATCGACGCGCTTCGTCACAAGCCGCATCCGACGCACCTGAGCGTTGCAGAGGCGCTCGCGGTAGCGGATCGCGTGCGGCCCGCGCAAACCTATTTTACTCACATTTGCCACGAACTTCCCCAGGCGAGCGAAGCAGACCTCCCGCGAGGAGCTCGAATCGCTTACGATGGGTTAACGTTCGAATTGTGACCACGACCTCATGACAACCGCGTTGCGAATTGCCGCCGATTCTTTCGCGCACTCGATCTGAAGAAACTGGAGAGCGAGCAGCACGCGCGCCTAACGAATGATACCTCGTTCGCTCTGCTCGATAAACTCTACGATCTGATCGATCTCGATGTTTCGAGGTAACTGATTTCGGATTGCCTGGATTGCCTGGCCCGTGTTCAGTTTTGAGCGGTAAATCAAACGAAACGCTTCTTTGATCAGCTTCACGTTTTCCGGCGGGAAAGCGCTGCGTTCAAGTCCCACTAAATTGATACCGCGGACTTGCGCGGGATTCCCATCGGCAATCATGAATGGCGGGATGTCCTGCACAATCTTCGAGCAGCCGCCGGTGATCGCGTAGCGGCCGATCCGGCAAAATTGATGTACGGCTGTGAGGCCGCCTATCACGGCGTGGTCACCAATCTGCACGTGCCCGGCAAGAGTGCCGTTATTCGAAAACACAACGGCGTCGCCGACCGTGCAATCGTGGCCGATGTGGCTATAGGCGAGAAAATTGCCGCAATTGCCGATGCGCGTTTTGCCTTCGCTTGTCGTGCTGCGATTCACGGTGACGAATTCGCGAAAGGAATTTTCGTCGCCGATCTCGAGATAGGTCGGTTCGCGTTGATATTTCAGATCTTGAGTCTGCTGCCCGATCGAGCAGTAGGCGTAAAACTTATTTTGTCTGCCGGCGCGCATCGGGCCGCAGAGGGTGACGTGATGTTGCAGCCAACACTCAGGCCCAAGAACGACGCCGCTCCCGACGATGCAATACGGCCCGATCGTGGTGCCCGCGCCGATCTCAGCGCTCGGATCAACGATTGCGGTCGCATGAATCTGTCTGCCGCTCATTAATCGATAAAACGCAGCATCAGTTCGCACTCGGAGACGACTGCATCATTCACGACGCAGTTGCAGTTGAGTTTCGCGAGCTGCTTGCCGCGCGATTTCGTCAGCTCGGCGGAAATAACAAGAGTGTCGCCTGGGAAGACCGGCTTCCGAAATTTTACATCGTCCGCACTGACAAAGTAACCGAGCCGGCTAGCGCTTTTCGTCAGGCGCATCATCAGGATGCTCGCGACCTGGGCCATCGCTTCGATCTGCAAAACCCCTGGCATAACCGGATGGCCAGGAAAATGTCCTGCGAAAAAAGGCTCGTTGATCGTGACCGATTTTACACCTGTGCACTTCGTTTCGCCTTCGAAGCCGAGAATTCGGTCGACCATCAGAAACGGATAACGGTGCGGGAGAATTTCCATAATCTGGCTGATGTCGAGCCCGCCTTCGCCCGATGGGAAGGCGCGTTGTTCCCGAACCGGAACAGTGCGTGCGAATTCTCGCGTCAACGCGCGCACCAACTCCGCATTCGCGCCGTGGCCCGGCTTCACAGCGATGACATGGCCGCGGATCCGATGCCCGAAAAGCGCAAGATCTCCGATGATGTCGAGAATCTTATGCCGCACGAATTCATCGCTAAATCGCAATGGTTCCTTGCTCAAAACTGCGTCCCCGCGAATGACGATTGCGTTTTCCAGGCTGCCGCCCTTGATCAAATTTTTTTCCATCAGTGACTGAACGTCTTCGTAAAAAACGAACGTTCGCGCGGGAGCAATCTCTCGCTCATAGACCGCAGGTGTAATTTCGGTCGACAAGAACTGGGTGAACCGACCGTCCGGCCCCACCTGGGTGCAGGAGATCCGGAATTTTTCGTCCGGCAAAATGACGAGCACTGAACCGGATTTTGTCTCGACGTGGATAGGCTCACGGACATCGAAAACTATGCGCGCCGCTTCCTGCGCTAGCACGCCGGCGTTGCGAATTAAGTCGACATAGGCTTGCGCACTGCCGTCGCCGATCGGCGGCTCGTTTGAATCCATCTCAACAACCGCGTTGTCGACGCCCATCGCAGCAAGCGCCGAGAGGACGTGCTCGACTGTGTGGACACGGATGGAGCCCTCGCCAAGCGTCGTCGCGCGTTCGACTGTTTTTACATTCTCGATGCGCGCATCGATTGTCGGTTCGTCCTGCAAATCTTTCCGTTTGAATTTGATGCCGTGATCGACCGGCGCCGGTTGCAGTGTGAGCGTGACCTTCTCCCCGGTATGCAACGACGTGCCGCTAAGCGCAGCTGGCTTCGCAACCGTTTGCTGAAGCTCGATGGATGAAGGCATACGCGGCTTAGTAACAGAGATTAGCGGTAGTGACTAGCGAATCGGATTAGTCCAAATGGCACCAATCCAGCGTAACGCGCTGCCGCTGCGCGAAACGATCGTGAAAATAGAGCTCCTTATGTTTGCAACCGTGCTCATGAAGCAGCCGCGTCACCTTCACGTCGAAGCAGCAATATTCTGCGATGTCGAGCAACCGGCCTTCGCGCCACCATCGAATCGCATCGAGACCGGCGGCGGTTTTTTGGACGCCTAACGTCGCGTGCGCAATGGCGTCGAGACTGAGGCGATGGCCCAGCCGAGTCTCCATATCGAGCATCAGATCAGCGGTCGGTAGTTCATTGATCAGGTCGAGAATCGTGTAGCCCATCAACACGTGATAATCGAAATTGACGACGTTAAATCCCACGACGAGATGAGCGCGGCGGAGGCGTTCGATTAACTTGTTCACACTGCTTTCGTCGAAAATTTCGTAGCGCCCGGACACGGTGCTAAAGATGACGCCGACGGACATCCGCATGTTGCCTTTGCGATCCCAACCGCCAGCATCATTCGCGGTACGCTGCGTTTCCAGATCGAAATAAACGATATCCCGGGACATTTCGAACGTTCGGCAAAAGGGGTGAGCTATTTCAATTCGAATCCGCCGCAATCAAACGCCATCATTTTATCCACGCCGCTGACGTGCAATTGCGCGACCGAGTCGCCATCGTCTTCAAAGACTTCCACCGACTTCTCGCCTTGCTGGCCCAACGAAACGCGCGCGATGCCGGGCAGCTCATCCACCGTGTAAAGCGGGAGGCCATCTACCGTCTTCAAGTAGCTGGCATCTTCATCAAAATCCGCGATCAGTTCGATCCAGGGACGGTCGCCGGGCGTGAGCGGATTTTCTACCAGCTTCACTTTCACCTTTGGCAAAGCGGGTGGCGTGCCAGAGACGGGGTCGGCTACTTCTTCAACTTCGAGATCGCCGACGACGAAACCACGCGCACTGTATTTGCCGCGCGCTACATCCTCGCCAGCGTCGTTTTTGCCGTCCCATTTGGTGTGAAGCGCGTCAGCCCCTACGTCGAAGGCGTCCAACTCCGCCTCGCGATGCAGCACGCGGACGAGATTGCCCTTGGCGTCATAAATCCCGAGACTGATCGTGCCCTCCAGCGGCGGCGGAAGAAAGCTGATGCGGACGCTTTGCGGCTGGGGTGTCGGCGGCGGCGTGGGCGTGGTGGTCCCCTGCGCGAGCGCGCTGATCGAAAACCCCATCGATAAAAAGAGTAAGAGCGAGCGAAGCGACGCGGCTGGTGAGTTCATATGTAGTACCGCCAATTTACATGCGGGAAAATATTATCCCGTGATTCACACTCCGAGAGAAAACTTTCGTTGACTGCACCGGCCGCGAATTCTTCGCGCAATTGATTGAAACGCAGCAGGTGAGTTTTTGTTCGTTTCGTAGCGTATTCCGTGGCCGTGCCTGAGTTCATGAGAAACGCCCAGTCGCTTGACTGCGCAAGCAGCAATTCACGCGCAAGCTGACGCAGGGCGCGATCAGTCCCGGGCGTGTGATCGCGTGCGTGGTGCCGCGCCAGATCCGTCATCTGGCGGGCGGCGCGGCGCAAATGCGGATAGAGCCATGCGTTCTTTTCGCCGAGCCAGACTTTCCAATAGCCTTCGTCACCCCAACTCGAGGCTGCCGGAACAATTGTTTGCAGCGTCGGATGTTCCATCAGGTATTCGGTCGGGGTCGTTAGGCGAAAGTTCTCTGCAGAAGCAGCCACTTTACGAATAAACGACTCAAGGAAACGCGGTCCTTCGAACCACCAATGACCAAACAACTCCGCGTCAAAAGGCACAACAACGATCGGATCGAAGTCCAGCGCATCTAGCTCGTTAATCTGGCGGCGCCGGCTCTCGAGATAATGCGATGCGTGCGCGTCAGCGGCGGCGCACGCCTGTTCGCGATCGTACAGTTCTTTTTCGCCTTCCCGCCGGGTCACGCGGTGATATTTCAGACCGGTAAACCCTGGGAGTCGCGAATCCGCTCGGTGCGGACGAATATATTCGGGTGCAAGCTCAAAACCGATGTCGCGATAAAACTCCCGGTATACCGGGTCGCCGGGATACCCTTCCTCGGCGCTCCAGACCTGTCGGGTAGACTCGGGATCGCGTGCAAAAGCTGCAGGGCCGGCCCCTGTGTAGCACGGCGCATAGATGGCACGGAGTGGCCTCGGCTTGCCAAACATTAAGCCGTGCGCATCGACGACGAACCAGCGCAGATTCGCCTCCTGCATCCCCGTTTCGATACCCGGCGAATAGGCGCATTCCGGCAGCCAAAAGCCGACGGGCTCCGCACCGAACGCTTCGCGGTATGCGTCGCAGCCCACCAAAATTTGAGCGCGAACCGCCTCGGGGGTTTCCTGTAGCAACGGCAACAAGCCGTGTGTCGCGGCGGACGCGACGATCTCGATGGCGCTTGCCGTGCGCAAGCCTCGAAGCTCGGCGATCAGATCACACTGCCAGTCGTCGACGAAAAGGCGGCGGCATTCGTTCAGGCGAACGTGATAGAACTGGGAAAGAGCGAGAAGTTTTTCATGATTTTTATTTCGCTCGATTTCACGCAGGGCGAGATCGATCGATCGATCGAGATACGCGATGTAACGCGAGACGAGCAATTCGTCCTGCAGCATCGCGACGAGCGTGGGCGTGACGCTGAGCGTGAGTTTGAACGGCACGCGCTCGCGCAGTAGCCGATGCAGCATCGCAACGAGCGGAATGTATGTCTCCGTGATTGCTTCAAAGAGCCAATCCTCTTCGAGAAATTCGTCGTGCTCAGGGTGCCGGACGAACGGCAGGTGCGCATGCAGTAGAAGTGCGAGATAGCCCATCATTCCGGAACGCGGGATTCGGAATTACCCGGGCATTCCGCAATCCCACTTCGCACTTCCGAAATCGTTACAGCGTTCGGCAAAAATCCTGGAAACGGTCCAGGCCTTTTTTGATAACGTCGACGCTTGTCGCATAGCTTAGGCGCACGGTTCGATCGTCACCGAACGCTGCGCCCGGAATCACCGCAACGTTTGCTTTGCTGAGCAAACGATCGGCGAAATTCTGGGAACTGAGGCCGAGCTGGCTGATGTTCACGAGCACGTAAAACGCGCCGTTCGGCTTTACCGCCGTAATGTTCGGAATCTTCACGATCCGGTCATACATGTAGTTGCGACGCATGTTGAACTCGTCGCGCATGTCCGCGAGCGGCTGTTGATCACCTTTCAATGCGGCGATCGCGCCGCGCTGCGCGAACGAACAGGGATGCGACGTGCTATGGCTCTGGATCGCATCGACCGCCCTGGCGACCGCTTCCGGCGCGCCCAGATAACCGAGCCGCCACCCAGTCATCGCGTACGATTTGCTGAAACCGTTCACGGTGATCGTGAGATCGTACGCTTCCTTTGAAACTGAAGCCACGCTGACATGCTTGGTCTCGTCGTAAATGAGCTTCTCGTAAATTTCGTCTGACAGAATGTAGATATCTTCCTGCGCGGCAATCTCGACGATCGCCTCGAGCTCTTCGCGCGTGTAGACGGAGCCTGACGGATTGTTCGGGCTGTTCAGGATCAACATCTTCGTGCGAGGCGTCATCGCATTTTCGAAATCCTGCGCGCGCAATTTCCACGCGTTGCGTTCGGTCGTTTGCACGATGACGGGCTCTGCGCCGGCCAGACGCACCATATCCGGATAGCTGACCCAGTAAGGCGAGGGGATTATCACCTCGTCACCGGCCTGGCAGGTGGCGAGAATGGCGTTATAACAAGAATGCTTGGCCCCGCTGCTCACCACGATCTGGCTCGGCTTGTAGGTAAGTCCGTTATCGGCTTGAAACTTCTCGGAGATCGCCTGGCGCAATTCCGGTAAACCGGCACTCGGAGTGTACTTCGTGAAGCCGGCCTCCAGCGCCTGAATAGCCGCTTGTTTAATGTGATCCGGGGTGTCGAAATCCGGCTCGCCAGCGCCGAAGCCGCAGACATCGATTCCCTCCGATTTCATCGCTTTCGCCTTGCTGTCGATCGATAGGGTAAGCGAGGGGGTTAAATGGGCGGCGCGTGACGAAATTTCCATGGACGTGAGGTTCGAATTAAGAGTTTGCAAAATGGGAGCGCAAGCTATTGGCGGTCATAGTAACTTTCAATCAAAGCTTTGAAGTTATTCTCGCTCACTTGCACGATTTCCATCTCGCGTTGCGCGTTTTCCGCGGAATCCGACGCGTGCGCAGCGTTGATCATGATCGTCTGGCCAAATTCCTTCCGGATTGATCCTGGCGGTGCCTTTTGCGGATCGGTCGGTCCGAGTACCTCGCGGATTTTGCGCACAGCGTCGACGCCTTGATAGACCAGCGCGATGCATTTTTCCGTGCCCGACGCGCTGCGTTTCTCGCCGGTTGTCGCGCTGGGACGTCCGCCCGACATGAATTCGACAATGTCTTCCCATGCGTTACGACCCTTGCCGGGTCCGATTTTCTCCTCCAATACAGGCAGAACAGGTCCGTAGAATTCCTCCGCTTGCGCAACGCTCATCCGATGCACTTTAAATCCGATGATGTAGAGGCCGGTTCGCGAAAACACTTCGATTACGCCGCCCGGCCGCGCGTTTGGGAATTTAAAGTTATCTGGCTTGATCAGGACTAGCGTTTTTTCGACGTTGGCGTCTTTCGGAAAAGTGATGACGTGATCAAGAATTCCGCCGTCGCCATCGGAAAATTCCGCCCACATCTTTAAGTCTGCTTCGACTGCTTTTGCGTCGAACGCCGCCAGCACGCCCGGTTCAAAGTATGTCACTTTGCCGGAATCATCGGTGATGTAATCCCCGAACGTGTCCCGAATCGTTTCACCGCTTGTCCGCTCGTGCACGATGTGACCGACGACGCGGTGGGTTTTCTCGATTGCATTCGAGCCGCGAAAAACCAGCAGCAAAACGCGCGCACGCTGGTCGTGCACGTTCCCGGAGAAATTCTTCAGTGCGTAATCGCGGATCAGCTCCTGGGTCGCGCGATGCCGCGGATCGGATTCTGTCACGATCGTCTTCGCGTAACGCTTCACGAGTTCTTCGCTCGGCGCGAACATGCGGCCGGCGACGAGATCGAGGCCGGTGCGCGAGATCAGTCGTGAGACAATGCCCCCGGTGCGCGATTTGCGCATCGAGTACGGCGTGACGATGACGTAGGAAAGCTCTTCAGCCTGCATGGGAGTTCTCGAGCGGCTTGCAGATCCAACCGCGTCGTTGCAGGAAAATCGAAGCCGCTAAGGGTGGGCCAAAATAGCCGCCGCCCTTTCCATGCGTCAAATTCCTTTTTGCGTGCCACGCGTTGCGAGGATCGCGATCCATTTGCCGCGCCGCTTCACCTCATCGAGTTGCAAACCGCACGCGTCGATTGCCGCTGTCACATCCTGCAACTGATCGCGCAAAATTCCGGACAGAATGAGCCGACCGCCAATCCGCAAATGTTTCTTCCACGTTGACAGCCCTTCTACGATCAACTCGCTGAAGATGTTCGCCGCGATCACATCGAATGTGCTTTCGACATGCGGCCGCAGCGCACCTGCCATGAGGAATTGCGCACCGCTGATGCGATTACGGCGGGCGTTTTCCTTCGCGGTGCGAACTGCGAGTGGATCGTTATCGACTCCGACAACGTCGCTCGCACCGAAGCCATGCGCCGCCAGCGCCAGAATGCCGGTGCCCGTGCCAAGATCGAGAAAGCGCCACTCGTTAGGCACGGAACGTGAGATTCGCTCCAGTATCCGTAAGCACATCGCTGTCGTGGCGTGATCCCCAGTGCCGAACGCGAGACCAGCGGGGATGACCAGCACTTTCCGCGGGGGCAGGGGAAGCCCACTCGCTTCCGTGTCGACAATCATCAATCGACTGCCGACAAGGAGCGGTTTTTGCGGGGCGACCCAGTTGAATGGCTTACGCCACCTCGCAATCGAGCCGCCAAAGGCCGCGACTAGCGCATTCGCCGCGCCCCGTGTGCTGCAGAACATCTCGACCAGCGGCTGTTTCCTGCCGGCTCGCTCGATGATCGCGTGGCGCCCGCGCGTCAGAGCGTTGAGCGCAGATTGATTACGGTCAAACCACGCGGCGCCCGCGCGTTTTTGCCAGATGCAGTAGTCGGTTCGAGCCATGCGCGGTTTCGCTCGCTCCGTTTTTCGGCTTCCGTTGTTGGTTTCTCTGGGCGCGAGCCGTGTCGGTAAAGTCGAGCATATCATCTCTCGCTTTCGAGTCAGTAGAGCACTCGAAACTTGATCGTATGTTCGACCTTGCGCAGTTCGCCGACGACATCGGGATTGTACTCCTTATCGATATCGGTAATCACGTAGCCGACCTGCTCGTTCGTTTTGAGATACTGCCCAAGAATGTTCACGCGATGCGCGGCCAGCAGATTGTTAATGCTCGCGAGCACGCCCGGCACGTTCGCATGCAGGTGAATCAAGCGATGCGCTTGTTGCACCGGCAACTGAAGGTTTGGCAGGTTCACGCACTGCTGCGTGTTCCCGGTATTCATATAGGCGATGATCCGTTCGGGCACGAACTGCGCGATATTCCGCTGCGCCTCGGCTGTACTTCCACCGACGTGCGGAGTGAGGATGACGTTGGGCATTCCGCGAAGTTCACTTTCGAAAGGCTCCTGGTTGTTTTTCGGCTCAACCGGGAATACGTCGAGCGCAGCGCCGCTGATGTGACCCGACCTGAGCGCTTGAGCCAGGGCCGAAAGATCGACGACGTGGCCGCGGCTGAGGTTCAGGAAAACCGCCCCGGGTTTCATGGCCGCGAATTCCGCAGCCCCGATGAGATTCGCGTTTTCCGCTCGTCCATCGACATGAATAGAGACGGCGTCGGCCTGCTGCAAAAGCTCATGCAGGCTGCGGCATTTCGCGGCGTTCCCGAGCTGGAGCTTTTCCGCGACGTCGAAATACAAGACGTGCATGCCGACTGCCTCGGCCAATACGGAGAGCTGCGCCCCGATATTTCCGTAGCCGACGAGACCCAGTTTTTTGCCACGAATCTCGAAACTGCCGGAGGTCGACTTTTCCCAGACGCCTGCGTGCAGTCGTGCGCTCCGTTCAGGCACCCGCCGCGCGAGCGAAATGATTGCTCCGAGTGCCAGCTCCACGACCGCCCGCGTATTCGAAAACGGCGCGTTGAAAACCGCTATGCCACGCTGCGTGCAATTTAGGAGATCGACTTCGTTTGTCCCGACGCAAAACGCGCCGATGCCGATCAAGCGTTTTGCGTTCTCCAGCACCTGCGGCGTGACCCGGGTTTTGCTGCGAATACCGAGGATGTTGATGTCCGCGACGCGTTCGGCCAGTTCATTCTGATCGAGACTGCCGGAGAGCGTCTCGACCTGGTATCCCTCTTCGCGCAAAAGCTGCGCGCCGACGGGATCGACGTCTTCGAGCAAGAGCGCGCGGATGCGGTTTTTCGGATAGGAAAGCTTCATCGCAAACCAGCCTTAAGGAGAAACTCGTCAAACGTAGCCACGATCTCATCCGCCCGCGCGATGACAGACGGTCGCGCGACGTTCTCGGTGAAGGCGTAAAAGCGCGTGGCTAAACCGGCCTCGCGAATTTCGAAATCGGTGTAGCCGTCCCCGAGGACGCTGACCTCGCCTTTGAGCGCCAACTTCTGCACTTGCAGCACTTTGCCGTGATCATGGCTAAGAAGATTCATTTCATCGCACCCGACGATGCAACGATCGGCGGCGTAGGCAAAACTATTGGCGAGGACATGCTGCGAATCGAAACCATACGACAAAACCACTGGTTCGATGAATTCGCGAAATCCGCTGCTCAGGATGTAGCACTCCACCGGAGGATGGAGAAAAAACGTGCGATTTCGCGCAATGCTGTCGGAAACCTTTTCGCGCAATCGCTCGATCAGGGGAGCGAGGTGCCGTTCGTGCGCGGCGAGAAGCGAGAGCCGGCGATGCAATGACACGGCAAATGACACCCGTCCGTCCATCCCAGCATCGGTCAGTGTGCGAATTTCTTCGACGATTCGGGCCTTGTCGGGGTGCCTTTGCAGGGCGATGTCCGCGAGTTCCTCGAGTGCTTCTACTTTTGTGAAAGTGCTGTCGAAATCGATAAGCAGGTGGGAAGTCACTATCGACGGGGTGAATTTCGGGGAACTCGGTCAGATGTGCGGTTGGAAACCAGCCGGAGAGCGGGTGACGAGACTCGAACTCGCGACGTCCTCCTTGGCAAGGAGGTGCT
>JBDUAZ010000075.1:0-15320 GCA_040004385.1 Chthoniobacterales bacterium
TTCAAACCTTCTGATCCGTAGTCAGATGCTCTATCCAGTTGAGCTACGGGTGCTCAGGGGATGCTAATTAGCGGATGAACTGTAGGCCGTCAAATGTGCTGCCGTTTTGGGCTTGAGCGGGCAAAGCGTCGCGGCATTCTCTGCCTGTGACGATCTTCCTCGGCTGCGGTTTTGCAGCGAAATATCGTGAGGGCGGCGGTAATTTTTCGGTCCCGCTGCAGTGGATGCTCGGCTTGCAACGGCTGAAATGCGATGCCTTCTGGCTCGAGTTCCTGCCGGCAACAAGTGACACGCGCGAAGACGAAAGAAGCATTCGCGCATTCCGACGCCGGCTCCACGACCACGGCCTCGGCGGTCGATACTGTCTCCTTTATCAGCACCCCGCGTCGGATCACCACGATCTTGCAGCGATGCGTTGCATCGGCATGCCGCGATCTGAATTGCTCGCAAGGCTCGCCGGACCGAACACGCTGCTGAATCTCAGCTATTCGATTCATCCGCCTCTCCTTCTCCAATTTGAGCGCCGAATCTTTTGCGACCTCGATCCGAGCGAAATTTTTTTCTGGATGACGAAGATGGAGATGGGTCAATCACACCATCATGAGTTTTGCACGATTGGTCTGAATGTAGGCAGCAGAGATTGTCGATTACCCGCATCACCCCTGCGATGGAAAACTTTTCACCCGCTTGCGGATACGAAACTGCTCTTGCCGCAGCCGCGGCCGCGCACGCCAAAATTCACGACCATCGGTCAATGGTATTGGGGCGGGGGAGTGGAACTGGATGGGCGTTATTCCGATTTATCGAAGAAGTTTGCCTTTGAGCAGTATCTGGATTTGCCGCGCCGCGTTCCGTCGGCGCACTTTGAGTTGGCGATGAACTTAAATGCCGACGATCCCGAAATCGCGCGACTGCGCGCTCACGGGTGGCGGGTCGTTTCTCCTCACCGCGCGGCCCGCACACCGGCGAAATATCGTAAATACATCACGCGCGCGCTCGGAGAATTCACAGCCATCAAAGGAGTGGATGTAGCGTGGCGAACCGGCTGGCTGAGCGATCGTGCTGCGACGTTTGCGGCCCTTGGTCGACCGGTTATTACGGAGGACACTGGCGCCGCGTCGTATTTGCCAGCGCGAAATGGATTTCTCTTCGTGGGGGACATCGAGACCGCAGAAGCTGCCGTCAGGCAGGCGATGAGCGATTGGCGGCGGGTATCCCGAGAGGCACGAGAGACTGCTCTCGCCTGTTTCGATTCGGTAAAAAATCTCCAGAAAATCGTGGGGATATGAAGGCGTCGGACGCGGAAAGCAATGCCCCGCGATTCAACGTTGCAAAACCTCTTTGGGGTGTTACTCGTTCCCCGTTATGGCAGACTTGCTGAAGGCGGACGAAGCGAAAACGCGCTTAAAAAAGGTTCCCGAATGGGAGCTCGAGAAGAAGCATATCGAGCGCACGTTCGAGTTCGACGACTTCACCGAGTCGATTGATTTCGTCAATGGTGTCGCCGAGGTGGCGGAAGATGAAGAGCATCATCCCGACATCGATATTCGTTACAATAAAGTGCGATTGATTCTGTCGACCCACAGCAAAGGCGGCCTGACCGAACTCGACTTCGAGCTCGCTGAGCGCATAGACACGCTCGCGGAATAACGCGTCGGCGGTCTGCTTCCGGTCATCTCGTGAGCGTGCGGATTGGCACCGCTCGTCGCCCGCGCTTGATGCATCCGATGAACGCTACAATTGGATTGGTCGGCCTTCGTCCGCATCGATGAATTGAAACATCGTCACGATATCTTCCCGCTCCGCCAACCCCGCCTCTTTTTTCCTGCGTGCAACGATTTCCGAAACGTCATCGTTCCAACCGCACTTGCGCATGAACTCATTCCAGATGTGAATTTCGTCCTCAGACGGGCGTCGACCCCGCTCGAACGACCAGACGAGTAATTCCTCGTCGCTCCGGCCACGAAGCACCTCGTCCCTGAGTTCCGCGTAATCGACACCGAGAAACTTGACGCATCGTTGGTCGAATCCTTTTCCGAGATTCGCCTGATAATCCGCAGGCAATTCGCCTTTGTCATGCTGACGAATTTTGTCGAGCATACGGCCAAAATACTTCAGCGATTCCACTTCCGCGGCGGGACTGCGAATTCCTAAATCGTTCATTAGCGTCGAGCTTCCGTCTGGTTTGCGCGATCCACAAGCGCAGTTGATTACCATCTTGTCGGACGCAACGAGGTGTTGGATGCTTTCGCGCGATGGATCGGATCGTGGGCATCGAAACGGAATACGGATGTCTCGTCAACGCTGCGGAACCGCGCGCCTCCGGCGAGAGCTGGCCGCTCAAGGTAAAAAATTACATCTTCGGTCCGGGTGCAGCCGGAGCGGTTGATCTTCATTATCGCGACTACGAGGAGCCCCCAGGAAACGGGGGCTTCCTCCTTAACGGCGGCCGCCTCTATCTCGATATGGGCCACATCGAATATGCGTCGCCCGAATGCCTGACTCTGCGCGACGCTGTTGCCTACGACGTAGCCGGCGACCGCATTTTGCAGAGCGCGCTGGAAACCCTCGGCGTCGCCGATCACGTCTCCTTTATTAAGAACAACGTCGATCATCAGACCGGCGCCACGTTTGGCTGCCATGAGAATTATCTCATGCGGCGCGACGCACAATTCACCGCGCCTGTTCTGGGTACATTGCTGACTTTTCTTGCCACACGACAGATCTTCACCGGCGCGGGCCGTGTCGGTCAGGCAAATCCACTCGCCTTCGATTTCGAAGTTCCGCAGCCGGAAGCGCCTGTCGATTTTCAAATCAGCCAGCGCGCGGACCATATCGTAAACGACATCTATCAGTGGGTGCAGTTCAATCGCGCGATCATTAACGCGCGCGACGAGCCGCTGGCTGATTACCGAAAATATCGGCGACTTCACCTGCTCATCGGCGATTCAAACATGAGCCCCTTCGCGAATGCTCTGAAGATTGGGACGACCGCCTGCGTGCTTTCGCTTCTCGAAAAAGGTCATTTGCCGGACGATCTCGTTCTGCTCGATGCGGTGCAGAGCACGCGCGACATTTCACGCGATACGACCGGCGAGTGGATCGTTCGACTAGAAAATGGCAGGACGATCGGGGCGCGCGACGTTCAATGGCAGTTTCACCAATTGGCGAGAAAACATCTCGGCGGATTTGATGAGGAAACTGACTGGGTCCTCGACAACTGGAGTTTTACACTCGAAGCGCTCGCGAAAAAACCAGAGGCGCTGATCGGCGCCGTCGATTGGATCACGAAACGCTGGATGCTCGAGACGTTTATACAATCTGAGGGAGTCAAATGGAGCGACCCGTGGCTACAAAGCCTCGATCTGGAATATCACAACATCGACCCGGAGAAAGGGCTCTTCTTCGGCGTTACGCCGTCAAAACGCATTGGCGAATGGAACGACAGCATTTTCGGAAAACCGGACGCCATGGCTCCGCCGGCAAACACACGTGCCGCCGGTCGCGCTCGCGCAGTCGCGTGGTTCCAGAACAACGATGACGCCTACGTGATCAACTGGGATTCCGTTGCGTGCGACAATCGCGCGCTGCTCGTGATGGGCGATCCGTTCGACACTTACACTAGCGACGTCGATACATTCCTGGCGCAGATCGGTGAACAGCAACCCCCGCGAACGCGGCGTCGTGCAAAAATACCTCGCGAACCTTAACGGAAATTACTGCAGGCGCTGCATGGAGGGCAGGCCGTAACTCTGCTGCAACTTCGGGGCTTCGGCGGCTACCTGCGCGGCATCGAGTTCGATCTGCCTGGGATCTTCCGCGGTCTCGATTTTGATGAAGCCGTCGACCGGATTGTTCGCAGCCTCACTCAAATCCCGAAGCGATTTCACTTCTTTGCCATTCGCCTTTTGCACCACGAGGTAGGCAAGATCGTCGTAGCCGATTGTCACGTTCGCCGGCAGAACCTGCGTCAGCACGACGACGCGCCGGTTGCCTTCCGGGAAGAGCTCGGATTGAAAGCGGTCGAGATAAACGAAACGCTGCGGCGCGTCCTTTTGCCAATTCGCGCCCCACTCTTTCAAATATTGCCGAGACAATTCCTGAAAGATGAGCCCGCCGAGAACGAGATACGAGGGCGGCTGATCGAGATTGTAGGGCGGGACCACGTAGTCCTTCGCTGCGCGGTGCTCGAGTGAGAGTGTGACTTGCATCGGTTTTTGGCCCCGTTGGATTTCCAAAGGCAGCGAATCGCCTGCAAAGCCCCGCGCGCTGATCAGATTAGTGAACTCCAGCTTTCCGTACAAAGGATCGACGTAATTTCCGTTCTGATCGATCTCGTTCCCGCCGACTGACACGACAATGTCGCCAACCTGTAATCCCGCTTTCGCAGCCGGCATGTTCGGTTCCAAGCTTGTAACGTAAACGCCGCCAGGCTTCCCAGTTTGACCGGCAAAATTCCGCAGCTGCGGATCACGTGTCGGGAAGAAATTAAATCCAGCCGAAGGAAAGCCGCGATAATTCTGCGTCTCCGCGTCTTTTAAAAAGTGCGCAATAATGGGCGCCGGGATCGCGTCGAGAACCTGCGACCGCGGATCGAAACGAAGCAGCAGACCGGCGAGCTTGTTGTTCTTCACGAGCGGGACCGTGAAGCTGTTATCGCGGTACTGCATCGGAATGCTGATGCGGTAGGTGAGAAACTGTCCCACGTCGGTGGGATAGCGCGTCATTTGCACGGTGGTGACAAGCCCTTCCGTGACGACAAGCGCGCCAGTTGTCTCCAATTGCCACGCAGCCAGCCGATCGCCCACCACTGTATCGAGCGCGAGCTGGAGAGGCGTTAAACCGCTGAGAAAATTTTTATCAGCCGGCTCGAGGAGCGCGAGGTTTGCCTCGTAGTCGACCACCACAACATTCGCCGCCGTTTTTTCGCCAGACTCGGCGCGTTCAAGCTCGACGTAATTTTGATTTCCGACGAGGTCCGCTGTCACCAGCACACGCCCCTGCGGTAGAACTGCGCCGAGCGCGCGTTTTGAGAAGGGCGCTTTTTTCTGCCACGGCCGAACGTAATCGTAAGGTTGACCCGTCACGTTCACGCGGACGAGAGACAACTCTTGTTCTCTTGGTTTGGCGGCCGCTTCCGTCCCCGGAGGTTTTTTCACGGCGCCGCCGACGCTGGAGGCGATCACGACGGCGCAGGCGAGAGCGGAAAAATAATGTTTGGCGAACATCATCTTTTTAGAAGTCGTCCCCGGCGGTGGCGTTCGCTGGCTGCGCGTCCAGGTTTTGCTCTGCCACGACGTTGTAGCGAGTTTTGATACGCTCGCGGGCCGCTTCCACTTCCTTACGGTCGAGTACCAAGGGTGGTCCGTCGCCCAGCATGCGCACGACAAATTTTTCCGGCGTCTCTGCAAAGGCTTTCGCCAGGTCGTCGAGGTTCGTGATTTTCCTGCCGTTGATCTCATCGACGATGCTGGCGCGGTAGGGCGCGAGGTATGTATTGATCGGATCCGGCAGGATGTTCGTCAGGACGACGACCTCCGGACGCTCGAGGTACAGTTGCTCCGTCACGAAATAGTCGAAGAAATGACGGATGCGCAGGTCCGTCGGCTGATAAGCTTCAATCAAATCGAGCGAAAGTGGTTGAAATAAGAGTCCGCCGTAAACGACAAAACGCGGCCTCAAATCGTAAGCGTGCCCCTGAAACAGGTACGGCCAGACGCTCCCGAGCTCGACCTGGACGGTCATCGGCTTCTTGTCGCGCAGGATATCGAGCTTCACCTTGTCGCCCTTGAATTTGCGCTCGACGATTTCAGGCATTTCGACCCGTTCGCCTTCTAGTTCCACACTTCCGTCAGAGGCAATCGCGTGATCATCGATCGAGAGAAGCACGTCGCCTCCCTGTAAGCTTTTTGCGGCAGCGCCGGCGGCGAGCACCGTCCAGACGAGTACCCCGCGGTCGTCGTCGTTCAATCCGAGGAATCGACGTTGTGCCGGGTTCTGCAGTTTGCCGTAGGTGACGCCGAGATCGACGTATTTGTCGTAGCGGCCATCCTTCACGTCTTTCAGGAAGCGCTGTATAACCGGCGTCGGAATCATGTAAGCCACTCCTTGCGCGACGTCGCCGCTGTAACCTTGAAATGCGACGCCGACGACTTTGCCGTTTTGCATCACCGGGCCGCCGCTGTTTCCCGGATTAATCTGCGCGCTGATCTGAACCGCGAGGTGCGAGTCAATCGATGAGTGCGTGTAAAGCTGAAAGTCGATACGTGAAACAATACCTGTCGTGACCGACATGCGTTCGCCACCGATCGGATAGCCGTAGGCGGAGACCGTCGACTCCAGCTCGGGAATGCCGCCGAAGGTCAGCGGCGTCATATTTTTGAAGAAATCAGCGTTCGCTACTTTGAGGAGCGCGAGATCGCAATCGTGTGCAACGAAAAGAACGGTTGCCGGATATTTATTCGGGTCGCCGTCACGTTCGACGGTGAGGTAGCGGCTGTTGCTGACGACGTGCGCGTTCGTCATAATGCGGTTGCCTTCGATGAGGAATCCAGCACCAATCCCGCGCTGGACCGCGCCCGAATTCCACGGCGCCTTGTAATCGGGTTCTACCTCCGTCGCCGTAATACGGACAAGGCTCCGCTGAATTTTGCCATTCGGCCGGGTCGGCACCGCACGGACAGGCACGGGAACGACGTTCATGGGAGGCGGTGTGCCGGTTGGCTTTGCCTCGCCGGGCGGAAGCGGCGGACTCTTCTGCTGCGCGTAACCTTCGCTGCCGAGAAGCAGCAAAACGGACAAAAAGAATGCGCTGCGCCTCATCGAAAGTCCGGGAAGATGAAACAGATGACTGAGAAATCAAATGCCGGCGCGGTCAAGGAGCGACGCCAGAACCTTCTCCGCTTCGAAGTATTCAAGCGCGATTTCCCGCGCTGCTTTCGAATGTTTTGCGTAATCGGCATTGATTTCTCGAACGGCTTCAGCGACCGCGCCTAACGACCGAAATGCGAAGAGGCCCGCGTTGCCGCCAAAATGGCGAGTAAATCCCGTGTCTTGCATTACGACCGGTCGGCCGGCGGCGAGATAACAGCCGCTGCGGTCACTGAACCAGCCGGTCTTCAACCGCACGTATTGATCCTTCGCAACCGTGAATTCACCCTTCGATCGGCGAATGTAATCGCGATAAAGCCAGTAATCGGTGCTCAGGTCATGGGGTGCTCGAAAGCGCCAGCCGTTGCGGAGAAATTTTGCGCGGGTGCGTTCGTCTTTGATGTCGGTTGCAAGTTCGAACGGTTCGTCAGCGCTTTTGGGCGCCGCCACAAAACGGACAAATTCCCGCGATTTACTCCAAAGATATTTATGGCCGCGCCATTCGATATCTTTCAGGCCACTCGTCGACCAATTCGCCACCGACGTAAAGACGGCCGTGCGTGTCGGGGCGCTCCGCGTTTTCCACAGATCGGTCACGATCGGCTGGCGTGTCGGCTGCCATTTCATTTTGTGCGCCGGCACTGGAAACCTGCCGGTTCCGACGTTTTCTCCAAATGTGAAAAGCGCGTGATGTCGTCGCAGATATTTGATGGTCGAGCGTTTTCGCTGATCCACTTTGATTTGTTCGACGCCTGGATCGCTTTCCACGTAGAGGACACGTTCGCTCGCGAGCAAGTCTTCATTGAATTCCTGCGTGCCGCAGACATTTAAAATCGCGTCGGCCTCGCGATAGAGTTCCCGCACTTTTGAGAGTGTGAGGCCGACCGCAGGATTGCCCGGCAGGTAGCGCGCGCAAAATCCCCACCGTCTTTCGAATCCAAATTCACGCGCCAGACGCGCCAGGATGTTGGCGGCGTAATCAAACTCGTTGTTGATCTCGAACGTCTCGGGGTTGTAGGGAAGCCGCGCGGAATCTTCGACGTAGTAAACGTCATGGCCAAGACGCTGCAGCCCAACGATGTAATGGATGTGCTGCCAGACGACACCGGCGATGGGACACGATCCCATGAAGCCCATCACCACGATCTTCTTGCGCTTCATCGCGGCGAGATTGCGACTAGAGATCGCGCAACTCTTTCGTGACCACCGCAGGATTTCCGGCGACGACGACGTTTGGCGGCACGCTCTTGGTCACAACAGCGCCGGCAGCGACGACAGAATTCTCTCCGATCATAACACCTTTCAGAATTACCGCGTTCATCCCGATCCAGACGTTGTCGCCGATGACAACAGCGGCGGTGCGAAGTTTTGGGCGCGCGGGACGATCTTTGAAAAATGGCGCGAGCGCATGCGCATCAATCCGCCGTTGCGCCGCATCCAGCGGGTGAAAATCGGAGTCGGCGATCCCCACGTTCCAGGAGATCAGGCAATGCGAACCGATTTCAATCCGCTCCTCGGCCATGACGAGCGCGCCATTCATCAGCGTGAAATCGCCGATCGTGCATGTGCCATTCACGCCGAGCGCAAAGGAGCATCCCGCATAACAGGAGACGTGATTGCCGATTCGCACGGCATGCGGGCGGACCGTTTTCAGGTGCCGAAAAATCTGCGCGCTTTCACAGTAAAAGCCTTCGCCGAAATCTACGTTTGGTGGGATGGGCTGAGACCACCAGTCGTCTTCGACGCGGCGATCGGCGGTGACGTTACTCATGCGGATAATTTCCCGAAGCATAAAGCTTCGCATAAACTCCGCTGCGCTCGAGGAGCTGTGCGCCAGTGCCTTGCTCTACGATGCGGCCTTTCTCCATAACAACGATCCGGTTGACGCGATGAATCGTCGCGAGCCGATGCGTCACAATCAGCGTGGTCCGGCCGTGCATAAGCTCCCTGATCGTTTCCATGATCGCCGCTTCCGTCGTTGGGTCGAGCGCCGACGTCGGTTCATCGAGCAAGAGGATCGGCGCGTGCTTCAAGAATGCTCGCGCGATCCCGATGCGCTGACGTTGACCGACACTCAAATGGCCCCCGCGTTCACCGACAGGGCTATCATAGCCCGCCGGCATTTGCATGATGAATTCATGCGCCTGCGCACGCTTTGCGGCCTCGCAAATTTCTTCCGCCGTCGCGTCAGGTCGACCGTAGGCGATATTCTCGCGGATTGTCGTCGAGAATAACAACGTATCCTGCAGCACGATCGCGATGTTCGCGCGCAGCGACTTTTTTGTGATTTCGCGCAGATCGCGGCCATCGAGGGTGACACGGCCTTCGATTGGATCGTAAAAGCGCGATACCAAACTGAGGAGCGTGCTTTTTCCCGCGCCCGTGCCCCCGACGAGCGCGACGATGTGATTCGGTGCGATCGTCAGATTGATGGTGTTCAACACCGGTTGATCGGCGTAACGGAAACTGACGTTCTCGAATGCGATTGCTCCGGAAGTGGAGGTGATCGCAACGGCGCGCGGCGAATCCGCAACGTCATCCTGCCGGTCGAGCACCTCGAAGCAACGACGTGCGCCGGCGGCGGCGCCCTCCATCGCCCACGCGGTATACGTCAGCGATTCGAGCGGCTGATAGAGCATGAGGAGGTAGGCATTGAAAACGAGCAGCGACCCGAGCGTGAGGTTGCCGGCCAGAACATGCAAGGTGCCCAGATAGTAAAGCGCCGCCGTGCCGATCACCATCAGCGTGCTGATGACGAGCGCGCTGTTTACGTTCGTAAGCGTCAACCGCAAATTTGCATGAAAGCTCTGCTGCGCCTGCTGCCGGAACTGACTGACTTCCCATTCCTCGCGACCGAACGCATGCACCATCCGGATTGAACTCAGACCTTCCTGCGCCTGCGCGAGCACCGCGCTTTCGCGCTCCTGTATTGATGTCGATTCGCGCCGGATCCGTCCTGCGAAGAAGTAAATCGCGACGACGATCGCAGGCACGACCGCGAGCGAGAGCAGTGTCAGTTGCCAATCGATGCGAATCATCACGACGAAGGTACCGATGAGCGTGATGACCGAGCCAAAAATGTTCGTAAGGCCTTTGTTGTAGATCGTCTGAATCGACTGTGAGTCATACGCGACGCGAAAGCTGGAATCGCTCGAGCGACGCGCGTCGTGAAACTTTAGCGAGAGGGACTGCAGATAAGCGTAGAGATCAGTGCGCAACTTCAGGAGCGCGTGCAGTCCCACTTTTACGAAGATGTAGTTCGTCGCCAGATTGACCAGGCTCCAGAGAAGTTGGATGCCAACAAGCGCAAGGCAGAGCAGGGGAACGAGGTTACGCGAGTCGCTCGCGGCACCGTGGGAGTATCCCGGAAGGACATGGTCGACGATGATTTTGAATGGCCATGGCTTCAGCAAATTCAGGCTGATGCCGCAGAGCGTCAGAACAAGCCCAGCGACTGTCTGGCCCCAGAACGGCCGGTAGTACTGGAGCGCGCGGCGGTAAATCGGCATGAACTTTACGATTGCGCAGGCGGCGTTTTTGACTGAACTACCGGCACGCCGCCGCGTGCTTGATGCTAGTTGCGAATTCGCGACAGCAAAATCCGAAATTTTCCATATGCATCATCTTCTAGAAATCTGGTTTGGATGGGTTCTGCACGGCGGATATCTCGGCATCATTCTGCTGATGGCGATGGAAAGCTCGATTTTTCCTGTTCCCAGCGAAATCGTCATTCCACCGGCGGCGTTTCTCGCGGCGCAAGGACATTTGAATTTCGCGGGCGTTATTATCGCGGGCACGGTTGGCTCGTACCTCGGTTCCGCGATCACATATTGGATTTCACGCGCGATCGGACGCCCGCTGATTGTCCGGTATGGACGATTCTTCCTTATTGGTCCCACAAAGCTCGATCGCGCGGAGAATTGGCTCACTCGCTACGAGGCGGGCGGCGTTTTCTTCGCACGGCTTCTGCCGGTCATTCGTCATTTGATCTCGATTCCCGCCGGAATCGTGAGGATGAAATTCGGACTGTTCAGCTTGGTCACCATCGTCGGCTCGGCGATCTGGTGCACAATCCTCGCGTATCTCGGCGCGCGAGCCTACCGGGTAGAGCCAACTTTGCTCTCCGATCCCGACGCGATGGTCCATTTCATCAAATCACAATCCACTTGGATTGTTTTGATCGTTGTCCTTTTTGCGATGCTCTATCTGGCCGTCGTCCGCTTTAGTAGCCGACGCGCAGAATAAATCGATCAGCCCGAAGAACGACTGTTCAGTTTCTGAACAGTTTTGTCTCGCCTTTGGTTTGGAGTCGTGCTCTGGAACCGGCGCGGTTTCGACGTAGCCATCGCGGAATGGCCCATTCACAGGGCTGGCACTTCAATTGCTTCAAGGCAGGCCAACTCTATGAAGAAGAACACCCAAATCCTACAGCCCCGCCCGACAATGTCCCTGGGGGACCTGATTCTGGCGGTTAGCTCGTGCACGAAAAACACGAGAGAGACTGTTGCGGCAGTAGCGGATCTTCTCGGCAGCGGCCAGGTGCGCGTCGAGAGTAACGGACGCTTTAAGCGCGCCCGCGTTTGTTAATTCAGTTTAGCGGTTAAAGACTTTCCAGAGGCGCCGCTTCTGCGGGATGAGCGCCGGAGCGACGCTTCCTTTTTGTGTACAAAACGCTTTGTTCGTGGGAGGCGCGCTCCTATCTTCGTGCGGGTGATTGATCGTTATTCAAGACCGATAATGCGTGAGCTCTGGTCGGAGGAGCGCAAGTTCGCGATCTGGCTGGAGATTGAGACACTTGCTTGCGAGGCGATGGCGGAGCTGGGGGAAATTCCCGTCGCCGATGCGCAAGAAATTCGAAAGCGGGGCCGGTTTTCAATTCCCGAAATCGCGGAGATAGAAAAGCGGACGAATCACGACGTCATCGCATTTCTTGAAAATGTCGCCACTTCGATCGGCCCGGCAGCGCGCTGGGTGCACCAGGGTCTCACGTCCTCGGACATCCTCGATACGACGCTTGCCGTCCAGTTGACCGAATCCTCACGTCTCCTTGGCGAGGACCTCGCATCGCTGCGGGAAACCGTCGCTGGCCAGGCGCGGCGTTTCAAGATGACCCCGATGATCGGTCGAAGTCACGGCATCCACGCGGAACCAATTACATTCGGACTAAAGCTCGCGCTCATGTACGACGAATTCGGACGGGCGGCGGAACGTCTGGCGCAGACCGCCGAACGCGTTCGCGTCGGGAAATTGAGCGGCGCCGTCGGGACGCACGCGCATCTTGACCCGAGGATCGAGAAGTTTGTCTGCGAAAAATTGGGATTACAGCCGGCAAATATTTCAACTCAAATCATCCAGCGCGACCGGCATGCTGAATTCTGCGCTACGCTCGCCTTGATCGGATCAAGCATTGACCGCTGGGCGACCGAGTTCCGGCATCTCCAGCGCACCGAAGTGCTCGAAGTTGAGGAGTTTTTCGGTGAAGGGCAAAAAGGCAGCTCGGCGATGCCGCACAAACGCAATCCGGTCACCGGAGAACGTCTGAGCGGACTGGCGCGCGTGCTTCGCGGCAACGCAGTGGTTGCTTTGGAAAATGTGGCGCTCTGGCACGAGCGCGACATCAGCCACTCGAGCGCGGAGCGCATCATTCTTCCGGACTCATGCACGCTGCTCGATTACATGCTCGTGAAGCTTCGTGAGCTCGTTGAAGGTCTCCAGGTTTATCCCGAGCGAATGCAAAAAAACCTCGATCTGACGAAAGGGTTATACAACAGCCAGTCGATTCTTTTAGCGCTCACACGTGCGGGAGCGGAGCGGAAAGCGGCATACGAAGCGGTGCAGCGGGCAGCGATGAAAACTTGGAGCGGCACCGATTCATTTGCGCAAAACGCGAAACACGAACCGGAAATTACGGCGAAACTTTCCGCGCAGGAGATCGATTCATTGTGTTCTCTCGATATTCACCTGCGTCATGTTGATGCGACGTTCCGTGCTGTTGGCCTCGAAAGTTGACGAACAACCGTTTCACAACCGACCTCCGATAGGTTGATGTGGCCAAGCCAGTTCTTTACGTCAAAAAAGGCTGTCCTTATTGCAAGGCCGCTATCGATCGCCTCGATCAACATCAAATCGATTACGACAAAGTTGATGTGCGCGGGAACGATGCGTTCATGAAAAAACTGCAGGAACTCTCTGGCCAAACCAAGACGCCAACACTCGATTGGAACGGCAAAGTTCTCGCGGATTTTGGCACTGACGCGTTAGAAGAATTTTTGCGCAATCGCGCGGAACCTGCGTGATCGCTGCCTGAAGAGTTTTTGGCGCAAACAGCGGTTCGCTTGGCGGCAACGCGGGATCCAAGCCCATGGAAAGCTTACTCGAAGCGCAGCGCCTCAATCGGGTCCAGCGCGGCGGCGCGATACGCGGGATAGAATCCAAAGCCGATGCCGATCGCCGAGCAAACAATCAGGCCCGCAATGGCCCACCCAAACGGGAAAATCAAATCTGCTTCAAGCCACATGGCGAGAAGGTCTCCGCCGATGACGCCGAGGATAATCCCGAGAATACCACCTGCCTCGGAAATGAAGACCGCCTCAGTCAGAAATTGCCGGAGAATGTCGCGACTCCGCGCCCCGATCGATTTGCGGATTCCGATTTCCTTTGTCCGCTCAGTCACGCTGACGAGCATGATGTTCATAATCCCGATGCCCGCCGCGATGAGGGCGATCATGCTGATGACGAACGCGCCAATCCGAACGATGCCCGCGACCGATTCAAATGCGCCAGTCAACGAATCATTCGAGTAGAGGTCGAAATCATTTTCCTGCTCCGCTCGAAGACCGCGTGCGATGCGCATCGCGCCCATCCCTTCATCGAGCGTTTGATTATACGTTTCCTGCGAAAAGGATTGTGTCGCGATGTTAACCGTCCGGTTTGACTCGCCGTAATTTTCGAAGAAGCGCGTGATTGGAATAGCGCAAATATCATCCTGACTCTGACCAAACGCCGTTCCTCTCTCCGCTAATCCTCCGATGACGGTATAAGCGTGGCCGCTCACGCGGATGACTTTTCCGATCGGCGATTCATGCGGGAAGAGGCGCTTCTCAATACCTTTGCCAATCACGATGACGCTACGCGCGAACTCAATGTCCTCATCCGTCAAATTCCTGCCGTAAGCGAGAGTGTAAGCGTTCGCCGTCAAAAAACTCTTGTTCGAGCCGGCTACGATCAAGCTGGGCGTCGTTTTGAGTCCGTTGTAAACCGCCTGCCCTTTGAAATCGAACGTCTTGAGGCAAATCTCGCGCGCTCGGCCCTCCATCAAATGAGAATACCTGAGCGCCTGGTGATAGGTGATATTGCGCCGGTTTTCGTACTTTCTCTGCATCTGGCCACCCGCGCTCAGTTTGACCGGATATTTCGCAAACTGAAAAATGTTCGAGCCCAAAAAACTCAACCCGCTCTCGATCGAAGTTTGCAACGCGCCGATCGCGGTCATGACCGAGATAACGGAAAAGACGCCAATGGTTATCCCGGTCATTGTCAGGGCGGAGCGAAGTTTATTCGCGCCCAGAGACGAGAGCGACATCGCGAGGATTTCGCGGAAACGCATTACCTGTTTAAAATTACCGGGGCCATCATTCGTAGCGCAATGCCGTCACTGGATCAAGGCGCGAAGCCGACCACGCAGGGGCGAACCCCGAGACCAGGCCGGTAAGGACCGAAATCAGCATGCTCATGAGAACCAAATTAAAGGAGAAGCGGATCGGAAACGCTGGGAAAGCGGCGCCGATCGCAAAGCAGAGCAAGTAAGCAATCGATAGCCCAATCAAACCCCCGACGAGACAAATCGCGGTGGACTCGATCAGGAATTGCAGCAGGATCGTGCGGCGTCGCGCTCCCAGCGCTTTGCGTGTGCCTATTTCTTTCGTCCGCTCTTTTACACTCACGAAGGTGATGTTCATGATCCCGATAGCGCCGACAAATAAGGAGAGGCCGGTGATAAAAAGTCCCGCCCCGGCAATGGAATTCTTAACTGGATCCAGCGTGCTCTTAAACGCCTGCTGCTCGTCGATCGAAAAGTCGTCGTCTTTTTCCGGCGGCAGACTGCGCACGCGCCGCATATAGCCGGTCAGCTCGTCCTTCGCATCGACCATCCGCGTTTTGTCTTTTACCTTTACCCGGATTTCGGATTCGCTTTTTGCGCTGAAATATCTCTTAAAGGCCGGCAGAGGAATCGCACACATCGAATCCCAGCTGAACAAACCGAGAAAGCTTCCCTGCCGGCTGTTGACGCCGATCACCTTGAACGGGTGACCATTTATCAGGACTGATTTGTCGATTGGATTCCCCTCCGGAAAAAGCGCATCGGCTACGTCGTAACCAATGACGACGACGTTCGCCCCGCCACGGGATTCCAGTTCGTTAAAGAACCGCCCGTGCGCGCAATTAACGGT
>JBDUAZ010000024.1:0-15149 GCA_040004385.1 Chthoniobacterales bacterium
ACTCCCGACCAAGGGCTTATGAGTCCCCTGCTCTACCGCTGAGCTACCCTGGCGTCGCGGCGACAAAATTCAATGCGCCGTCGCTGTGTGTCAACGGCTGCGCAACATGCCCGAGATTATGGTTTGGACTTCGCGACATAAGGCGCCAGGTCCTTCTCGGTCCCGCGCATCGCCACCATAAAACACACGCCGTTCTGCTGACGTACCGCGCCTGTCCAGCCTTCTTGTTCGACGAAACGCCACTCGGAAAAATCAGGCACGCTATGGCCTTTCGGATCTTTTTCGGCCCGAAACAGGAACAACTGCATGCGCTTTTCCGCAAGCCAGATTTGCGCGACCCGGTGCGCTTCATCGTCGTCGAAGACGCGAACACCGACCGAGCGAAAATCCGCGAACTCCGGTGCCACGTCATAATGCTCCAGCCGGTACTTCATGAAAAACAAATCAGAGAGAGCGCCTGCGTCGGTTTGCACCGGATCGAGTAACACGGAACGCGTGGAAGTCGCGACACTCAGCATTTTGCGTGCAGCCCCCGCGCCAGGGAAATCGTGTAAGTTTTCGCGCAGCCGGTAACCGAAAATTCCGGCTATTACCGCAAGCGCCAGCGCAATTGAAAGGACCGCTGGGTTAAACAGAATTCTTTTCCATCTACGACGTCCGCCCGAAACGAGCGTTTCGTTCGCAAACCATTCCGCGATCTCCGGGCCGATAGGAATCGTACGCACGAGTGCGGCGAGGGCTGCGTCAAACGTCTGCTGCAGCTCGAAGGCCGGGGCGCTTTTGCTTTTGCGCGCGCGCAAGACGGCGGTTCGCATGGCGCGGTCGATCGTGGGCTTGTCCGTAATCGGCGCGCATTTCAGCAACGTCCGCTGCTTCCGTGAAAGCCGAAAGACGCTCATTCTTCTTCGTTCGGCACAGCAGCGTTGAGCCACGCTTGAAATTGCCGTCGACCACTGGCGATTAAGTGCGGCAGCTCGGCCGGTTTCATCTCCAGAATCGAAAGCATTTCGCGGTGGCTGAATTCATCCAGATAATACAACGCAAGCGCGCTCCGCTGCGGTTCGGGCGCGGCCGAAATCCAGATCGCAAGCTCTTCCGGTAAAAGGTTGCTAATCTGTGCGGCCGCGCTGAGCGACAGCTCGTGTTCCTCAAGTTCCATTTTCTCGGCCTGCAACTCGTGCTCACCTGCTTCTACGCAACGCCAGCGAGCATCGCGAAAAAACCAGAGCCTATTAGCGGGCGGTTCGCCTTCGGCAGCTCGCAAAGCCGCTTCACGCACAGTGCTCTGAAACGCCTCCTGCGCTTTTGTCGCGTTACCGAGCATCAAAAAGCAGAAGCGATAAAGCTGGGGAAGATTTTGATTGGTTATGCGCATGCTTCGGTCTTCGCCGCGGAATCTTACGCGCGGTGCGTGCGCGGACAAGCGCTTGCTCACAGGGGGGTTGCCAGCGAACGGGAGGGATTATGGAAACTCGCCGAGTCGGCGCGCGACTTCCTCGGCATTTTCGCGGCTATTAAAGGCGGAGATTCGGAAGTATCCCTCGCCTTGCGCCCCGAAACCGCTGCCGGGCGTGACGACGACATTGAGCTTTTCAAGCATCAGGTCAAACATCTGCCAACTCGTTAGGCCAGGAGGTGTTTTCACCCAAATGTAAGGTGCATTGGTTCCGCCGAATACTTGCATATTCGTGCGCGTAACAGCGTCGCGCAGTATTCGCGCGTTGCCCATGTAGTGGTCAATGAGCGTTCTCACTTGTTCGCCACCGTCTTCCGAATAAAGCGCTTCCGCCGCGCGCTGCACCGGGTAGCTGACGCTGTTCGCCTTCGTACTCCATCGGCGATGCCAGAGCGGGTGCAAAGGTAGCTTGCGCCCATCCTCGGTTCGTCCACACACGGTTTTCGGCATCACTGTAAAACCACATCGCACCCCCGTGAATCCACCAGTCTTGGAAAAACTTCGGAACTCGATCGCACACTCTTCCGCACCTGAGATCTCAAAGATTGAATGTGGTATTGCCGCGTCGCTGATGTACGCTTCGTAAGCTGCATCGAAAAGCAGAAGCGCGTCATGCGCACGTGCATATTCCACCCACTGGCCGAGCTGATCGCGCGAAGCAACCGCGCCCGTTGGGTTGTTTGGGAAGCAAAGGTAAATCAGGTCTGCGTGTTCAGATGGCGGCTGCGGGACGAAGTCGTTTTGCGCGTGGCATGGCAGATAAAGAATGTTTTCGTAGCCCCCGGCTTTGGTTGCGGGTCCAGTATGACCAGCCATAACGTTGGTATCGACATAAACGGGGTATACCGGATCGGTGATCGCGATCTGGTTTTGGTCGCCCAAAATATCCAGGATGTAACCGCAATCGCATTTCGAGCCATCCGACATAAAGATTTCGTCGGCGGCGATCTCGATTCCCCGGTCGCAATAGTCGCGCTGCGCGATTTTTTCTCGGATGAATTCGTAGCCCTGCTCCGGGCCGTAGCCGCGAAACGTTTGGCGATTTCCTAGTTCGTCGACAGCTTTGTGCATCGCCTCGATCGCGGCTTGCGGCAGCGGTTCGGTGACGTCGCCGATGCCACAGCGGATTAGACGCTTCCCGGCGTCGGGATTCGAGTCGCAGAACTCGCGGACGCGGCGTGCGATCTCCGGAAAGAGATAGCCGGCCTGAAGCTTAAGGTAGTTCTCGTTGAGGTAGGCCATTGAGGCATGCACAGAGCGGCACGCTCCGACGTGTCCTGCGCTTGGACGATACGGAAGTCGTCCCTCCTTCGGCTAGCGCGCTCTTATGCCGCCTCGAAGCGCTTGCCTGCTTCGGCCCAGTTCACGACGTTCCACCAGGCTTTGATATAATCAGGCCGGCGGTTCTGGTAGTTCAAGTAGTAGGCGTGTTCCCATACATCGACCCCGATAATCGGTGTGTTTCCGTCCATGAGCGGACTGTCCTGATTCGGCGTGGAGGCGACTTCGAGGCGGCCGCTTTTGTTCTTAACCAACCACGCCCAGCCGCTGCCGAATCGTCCAGCACCCGCGGCCGCGAACTTCTCTTTGAAGCCATCGAGACTGCCAAAGGACGAGTTGATTTCCTGCGCCAGTTTGCCGGTGGGTTCGTGCTCCGCATTTGGCGCCATGATCTGCCAAAAGAAGGAATGGTTCGCATGACCACCGCCATTGTTGCGCACAACAGTGCGGATGGCTTCCGGCACAGCGCTTAGGTCGCGAATCAAATCCTCGATCGATTTCCCTGCGAGGGCCGGTTGATCTTTCAGGGCATTGTTCACGTTCGTGATGTAAGTCTGGTGGTGCTTGGTGTGGTGAATTTCCATCGTGCGGGCATCGATGTGCGGCTCGAGGGCATCATAAGCGTAAGGAAGTTTCGGTAATTCGTAGGCCATAGGTTGACTGTGTGCCCGAATTGCGGCGCGTCAACTGACGCGATCCCCGGGGAGATTTCCGTGCTTTACCCCGAATTACGAACCGGGCGCAACGCGTCCTCCGAATTACCGCCTAGCAGCGGTGGAAACTGGGATAATGTCCGCGGCCGTTGCGATAGTTCACATAGGTCGCGAGTGCGAGTAGCGGGAAGTTTTGCCGGTACATATCGTACTTGAGATAGAAGACGCCCGGAAAACCGGTACCTGTAATTTGCGGTTCATTCCATCCGCCATCGTTCCGCTGCGTGAAAAGCAAATAGCGCAGACCGCGCTGAATGCTTGCCCGCTCGAGATCGCCGCACGCGCAAATTCCCATCAAAGCCCAGGCGGTCTGAGAAGCCGTGCTTTCACCTATGCCTTTGAGCACCGGATTCTCGTACGACGCACAGCTTTCGCCCCAGCCGCCGTCATCGTTTTGGCAGCTTTCGAGCCAATCGCGCCCGCGCAGGACCCAATCCTGGGTCATATCTTCATCGATCGCGCGTAAGCCGCGCAACACCTGCCACGTGCCGTAAATATAATTGACGCCCCAGCGGCCGTACCACGAGCCATCGTCGTCCTGTGTATCGACCAGATACTGGACACCGCGCCGAACGCACTCCGCTTTCAAATCGTATCCGATATAACCCAGCAACTCGAGCGTGCGCGCAGTGAGATCGCTGCAGGTGGGGTCAAGGATGGCATTGTGGTCCGCAAACGGCATGTCCTCCAGCCAGTGCTGCGTAACCTCTTTGTCGAAGGCGGCCCAGCCGCCATCGCGACATTGAAAGCTTAACTGCCATCCGAGTGCGCGCTGAAAGAGCGCATCGAGTTGGGCTAAATTGTCTGGCTTAACAAGACGCAGCGCCATCAATACCATCGCAGTGTCGTCGGTATCCGGATAGTAAACGTTATTGTATTCGAAGGCCCACCCACTCGCTTCAGGATGCGGATTGTTGGCGGTCCAGTCACCATGCGCCCGAACTTCTTTTTCGACGAGCCATTCAGCTGCTTTCTGTAACGACGGGTGATCTGCTGGCACGCCGGATTCTGCGAGTGAAATGAGATTGATCGCAGTATCCCATACCGGCGACAGGCATGGTTGAATGCGAAAATCGTCCGGGTCGTCGACAAACAACCCGGCAAAATCTTTCGCCGCTTTTTCGTAAACTGGATGACGCGTCGCATATCCCAGAGCGCGCAGCGCGATCAACGAATTCAACATCGCAGGAAAAACCGTTGCCAATCCGTCGCTCCCTTCGCCGATCCGTTCCAGCATCCAACGTTCCGCCTCCTCGAGCGCGCGCCGACGCATCGGTCGCCAGCCGAGCTTCGAGATCAGCTTTAGCGCGTGATCGCCGCGAAGGAAAAGATTTCGCCAGGCGAAGAAGCGCGGATCCCGCTCCATCGTGAAATTCTTGTGTTCGGTGCCGAGCGGATAGAGCTCGTGCAGTTGCTTCATGCCCGGCAACTCGCGCGTTGGCTTGAAGTGATTGATAATGGCCAGGGGCACTAGCATCGCGCGACTCCACGAAGACATTTTGTAAATGTGGAACGGCGCCCATTTCGGCAAAAGGATCATCTCGACGGGAATCGAGGGTAGATATTGCCAGGGGAATTGCCCGAGTAACGCGAGATACAGTTTACTGAACGTGTTCATCCGCGGGATTCCGCCGAGTCGTAAAATGTTCGCGCGCGCTTCCTGCATGAATGGCACATCGGCCGAGTGGCCGGCGAGTTTCAGAGCGAAGTACGCTTTGACCGACGCGTTGATTTCGCTAGGCCCGCCGTAGTAAATATTCCAACCACCGTCCGGGAGCTGGCGTTTCAAAATATGGCGGACGCAACGTTTCTGCAGCGCATCGTCGACCTCGCCCAGCCAGTGCATGAACAGCACGTAATCGGAACAGAGGGTGCTATCGACGAGCAACTCTCCGCACCAATGCCCGTCCGGCTTTTGTTGCCGAAGCAGATTTTTCTGGGCGCGATCGATGGCATCCGACAGCTCCCCAGCGTCGGGAGAAAATGCATCCGCTCCCTCCGCGATAGCGCTTGGGAGCGCGATCACATTCGCTGACGAAGGGGGCATCGCCAACTAGGAGGCCTGCGCCGCGATTTCCGCGCGTTTGCCGGTGAGATGGCCATTACCGGAGGTCACGCCATTGTAGGCCGTCGTCTCGCTGCCGCGACCGGTTGCTTTTGGCTTGGGGCCGAAGTTGAATCGAATGTTTTTCCACGTATCGCCGCGTTTGGCGCGCAGGCCGAGACTCGCAGTCGGCTCATATCCGCAGTGGACCATGCAATTTTCGCAACGGCTGTCCTTCACGACACCGTTTTCGACGCCGTATTTGTCCCACTGCACTTTCTCGAGCAACTCCGCATAGCTCGAGTAGTGGGCGTCCGTCATGAGATAGCATGGACCTTTCCAACCGCGAATGTTGCGCGTTGGGATCGCCCAGGCGGAGCAGCTCAGGTCGCGTTTGCCCGCAAGAAATTCAAAGTAAATCGGGGTCCCGAAAAGAGTGTAATCCTTCATCCACTTCTCGATTTTCTGGAACTTTTCGATCGTCATCTTGCGGGTGAGAAAGAAATTCTCCGGCTGCAAATTGAGCCGCTTGATCATGTCCTTCTTCGCGGCGTCGTACTCGTAACCGGGTGAAATCGTGTGGCCATCGACCCCGAGATCGGAAAGGAAATCGAACATTTGCTCGACCTCTCCCATGTCGGTTTCCTTGTAGATCGTCGTGTTCGTCGCAACCTGATAGCCGAGCATCTTCGCCATTTTGATCGCGAGAATGCATTCCTTAAACACGCCTTCGCGCTCCACGATCAAATCGTGCGTCCGCTCCAACCCATCAAGGTGCACGTTCCAATACATCCAGCGACTCGGCGCGATGGTCGGTTTTGCGGGATCTTTCGGGCCCTGACGAATCGCGTCCGCGTCTTTCTCGTTGATCAACTTGCGCGCGAGCAGCTCTGCGATCTTCTCTTCCACGAACGCCGAACGCTTCGGAAACTCGGATGCCAGCCATTCCCGCATTTTTTTGCGCATGAACATTGCGTTCGTGCAGATGTAAACAATGCGCTTCAGGGCGAGCACGCCGGCGACGAGCGCTTCGATTTGCGGATAAATCAGCGGTTCACCGCCGCAGATCGAGATCATCGGTGCGTTGCATTCGACGACTGCGGCGAGACAGTCCTCCAGCGGCAGGATATCCTTAAGCGAGGTAGAATATTCGCGAATTCGACCGCAACCGGTGCAAGTGAGGTTGCAGGTGTGGAGCGGTTCTAGTTGCAGCACCGTCGCGAATTTCTCCGTCCGGCGCAGTTTTTGGGTAATGATATAGGCGGCAATTTTCGTTGTCAGCGCCAGAGGAAACCTCATAAGTGCGAGATACTAACAAGGGCGACGGGGGTGTCAATAGATGCGGGGTGGACCGCAGAGACGTGCAGCGGACGTGGTTTTCACATCTTTCAAGCGCCCCAGCTACGATTGAAGAACCGATGAAGGAACACGAAGCGGAGACTGTCGTCGTGCTCGGTGCGTCGCCGAAGCCAGATCGCTACGCTTACAAGGCAATGGAGATGCTCGACGAATACGGTCACCACCCGATCCCGGTAAATCCCGCATTTGAGGAGATTCTTGATGAAACCTGTTATGCGAAAATCTCCGACGTGCCAGGTCAAATCGATACCGTCAGCTTGTATCTCGGCGAAGCACGTTCAAGCCAGTTGCTCGACGAAATCATCGCCGCAAAACCACGCCGGATTATTATGAATCCGGGAGCGGAGAATGATGATTTGGATGCGAAGGCTAAGGCGGCAGGCATTCAGGTCGTGCACGGCTGTACGCTCGTGATGCTGAAGACCGGGCAGTTCTAACCCCGCCATGGCTTCGCCTCAGTGCGATTGCCAGCCACGTCGGATCAGGCTCACGGCGATGGCGGCGAGAAGCAGCGAAATCAATTTCGAGACGCCGTTTAATCCTTGCTTGCCCATGAGTGACTCGATGCGGCGCGCGTATCGGAACCCGATCCCTACCAGCAACAGATTCACGAGCAGCGACAAGATCGTAAAAAGGACCCCGACGCTGTCAGTCAAAAGCAAGAGCGCCGTGAGCAAGGCGGGCCCAGCGATCAATGGCATGCCGAGCGGCACCACACCGAAATCTTCATTCGGGCAGCGCGCATGCTGCCCGACGCCGACGAGCTCCCGGACCGCAAGTGCGAGCAGGATCAGACCCCCGGCAACCTGGAAGTCGGCGACGGAAATGCCGAGCGCGGCGAAAATAATTTTGCCGAGAAAAATAAAGCCAATCGATACTGCCACGCCGGTAGCGATGCCGAGCATGCCCTGGTGCTGCCGATGTTCCCGCGTCGCGTTCGGCGCCAGGCCCATGAACATTGCGATCAGCCCGATCGGATCAATCGCCACGAAGATCGGGATAAAGGCCAGTAGAAATTTCTCGAGCATCGTCGCTGTTGAAGCGGCGCGGCAATTTGCCTTGGCCGCTGAGCGCTTCTACACAATCTTTCAGCTCCTATCAACTTCTTCACCGGTCACAAAATCCCGGAGATTACAGAAGTTGCGCTGACTGGTAATACCGCCGGGCGATGGCCGGCGTTCCCAAGGGGGCAGAAATCCTGCTTGCTGAAGCGCCGATTCTGTTCGTTTACTTCTGCACAGATGGAGACAGATGGTTTTTTGACCCGACAAAACGTGAGGCGCTTGCTTTGATGAAACTACTTCAATCCTTTGTTGTTTGTCTTTTACTTGCTCTAACTCAGGCGATCTTCGCCGCGGACCAGCCACAGTTGCCACCGAAATCGGCGCTCGATGTAATGACGCCTCACGACTTCTTAAAGCACGTCAAGACCCTGGCATCCGATGAATTCGAAGGACGCGCACCCGGCTCCAAAGGTGAAGACCTTTCTGTCAAATACATCACGGAGCAATTTAAGGCGATCGGGCTGAAGCCGGGAAATCCGAACGGGTCCTACGTGCAGGAAGTTCCTCTGGCCGGAATCAAGACTTCGCCGCGCGCGGAATTCTCCGTCGCTGGCAAGGCGATGCCGCTCAAATTTCCGGAAGATTACGTTGCCTCCTCGGCTCGCCTTCAGGAGGAAGTGAAGATCGATCAATCAGATGTGGTTTTTGTCGGTTACGGCATCGTGGCTCCGGAGTACGGATGGGATGATTACAAGGATGTCGATGTTCGCGGCAAAACGATCCTGATGTTGATCAACGATCCGGCGATTCCAGACCCGAAGGACCCGACCAAGCTCGATGACAGTATGTTCAAGGGAAAGGCGATGACTTATTACGGTCGCTGGACCTACAAATACGAGATCGCGGCGAAGAAAGGCGCAGCCGCGGCGGTCATCATCCACGAGACGGAACCAGCGGCGTATCCCTATTCCGTTGTCATGACGAGCTGGGCGAAAGAGAACTTCGAGATCGATGCGCCGAATAAAAATATGGACGCGGTCTCGGTGCGTTCCTGGATCACGCTCGATGTCGCGAAGAAACTATTCTCCGAGAGCGGCCAGGATTTCGATGCGGTTAAAAAATCGGCGATCACGAAGGACTTCCGCCCCGTCGCGTTAAACGCGAAGGCGACCTTCGATGTGAAGCAAACGGTGCGTGCATTTAAATCGCACAACGTTGTCGGCAAAATCGAGGGAAGCGATCCGAAGCTAAAGGAAGAGTGGATCATGTACACGGCCCATTGGGACCATCTCGGCCGCCACCCTGAAGAAAAGGGCGACCAGATTTTTAACGGGGCCGTGGATAACGCAACCGGCGTTGCTGGTCTGCTCGAGCTGGCGGCAGGCTACAGCAAACTAAAACAATCGACGAAACGGTCAGTCTTATTCATGGCAACGACAGCCGAAGAAGCGGGCCTGCTCGGCGCAAAATTCTATGCGGAGCACCCGCTTTACGCCCCGGAAAAAACACTCGCTGATATCAACATGGATGGACTGAGCGTATGGGGAAAAACGCATGACATTGAGGACATTAGCTTTGGCAATTCCACACTCGACGACGCACTCGCGGAAGCTGCGACGCGACATGGCCGGGTCATGAATCCAAATAGTCAGCCGGAAAAAGGAAGCTTCTACCGCGCCGATCAATTTGAATTTTCGAAGATTGGTCTGCCTTCGCTTTACACTGGCGCGGGCAAAGACGTAATCGGGAAGCCGCCGGAATTCGGCCAGCAAAAGAAGGATGAATTTGTTGCGAAACATTATCATCAGCCGTCGGACCAAGTCGATCCAGGATGGGATGTTTCCGGCGCAGTCGAGGATTTGCAGCTTCTCTTTGAGGTAGGCTATCAGGTCGCAAACGGCGACAAATATCCCGAGTGGAAAGCCGGCAACGAATTCAAAGCAAAGCGGGACGAGTTGCTGTCGAAAAAAGCGAGACCCTGAAACGGCTTTGTTTCAAGCGATCTTGATTGCCACGGCGGGTAACGCTTTGTGAACGTTTCTGTCCCAATAATCAGCGTCGTTCTCGGCGTCCTCATCCTCTTCGCGGGCCGGAAGCTTTTCTGGCTATTTGTGGCCGCGCTCGGTTTCGCCGTGGGGCTCGAGATCGCGCACTATATCATGCGCGACCCGCCAGTCTGGATGGCATTGAGTATCGGGCTCGTGCTCGGCTTTGCCGGTGCCTTGATCGCGATCCTGCTGCAAAAAGTGGCGATTGCCATTGCCGGCTTCGTCGGCGGCGGTCGCGTAGCCATCTCGTTAGCGACCGCGTTTTTCGTGAATCACATTCATTACCACGCCTTAATTTTTTTGATTGGTGGAATTGCAGGTGCGTTGCTCTTGCTGGCCTTATTTGATTGGGCGCTCATCCTTCTGTCGGCGATTGAGGGCGCACATCTCATCCGCAGCGGCATCGTCCTGCCTGAAAAAGGTGGCGAGATACTATTTATCGCCCTCGCCGTGCTCGGCATCGTCGTGCAGGCGGCAATGTTGCGTCGTGGACGCCGAACGCTCGCTGTCTGATCCGGTTGCTAATGTCGAAAGTGACGAACGCCGGTGAAAATCATCGCCATATTTCGCTCGTCTGCCGCGGCTATCACCTCCGGATCGCGCACTGATCCCCCGGGTTGAATCGCGGCCGTTGCACCGGCTTCCGCGGCGGCAATCAAGCCATCGGCAAAAGGGAAAAACGCATCGCTCGCAATCACACTTCCTTCCAAGGAAAGGCCCGCTTCCGCAGCTTTCCACACTGCAATGCGTGACGCGTCCACGCGCGACATTTGGCCCGCGCCGATCCCCAATGTGCGGTCGTCGTCTGCGTAAACAATCGCATTCGACTTCACGTTCTTGACTACGCGCCACGCGAAAATCATTGCTGCCAATTCTCGTTTGGATGGCTTTCGTTTCGTGACAACTTTCGTCGCTAGATCGACAAGTTCCGCACGATCTTTCTCCTGCACCAGCAAACCTCCAGCAACGGAACGAATATCCTGCGCTTCCACCTGTTCCACCGGAGGCAGGAGCGCCCGGATCAATCGCAGGTTCTTCTTCTTCTGGAAGAGAGCGCGTGCCTCCGGGTCGAAATCCGGAGCGATGATCACTTCACTGAAGATCTCGCAAATCGCTTTTGCAAGGGCTTCATTCACGGGCCGGTTGCAAATAATGATGCCGCCGAAAGGGGCCTGTTTGTCCGTCGCAAAAGCTTTCTCCCACGCCTCCCGTAAGTCTCCGTCTGTGCCGACGCCGCATGGATTCGTGTGCTTCAATATGGCGACCGTCGATTCGGAAAACTCGCTCATCAGACTGGTCGCAGCGCTGATGTCGAGAATGTTGTTAAACGAAAGCTCTTTTCCGTGGAGCTTTTCGAAGTAACGATCGAAATCGCCGTATAACGCGGCAGATTGATGCGGATTTTCTCCATAACGCAGTCGTGTGGAAAGCGGCAGGGAAATAGAAAATGAGGCGTCGGTAGTTTGTTCCTGATTGAGGAAATTGCCGATCGTCCGGTCGTATTCTGAAGTCTTAATGAAAGCCTTGATCGCGAGGCGCTCGCGCAATTTAAGCGTCGTCTCGCCGTCGTGATCTCGCATCGTTTCGAGAACGGTATCGTAATCAGCGGGGTCGACGACTACCGTGACTGATTCGTAATTCTTCGCTGCGCTTCGAATCAAAGAAGGACCGCCGATGTCGATCTGCTCGATCGCTTCGGCGAGCGTCACGCCCGCTTTCGCTATGGTCGCTTCAAACGGATAAAGATTTACGACAACAAGATCGATAGGTTGAAAGCCGCATTCTTTCGCTTCCGCCTCGTGCTTCGGGTTTCCGCGCTTATAGAGCAACCCGCCGTGGACGCGCGGGTGAAGTGTTTTAACTCTGCCCTCGAGCACCTCTGGAAAATCCGTAAAACTGGATATGTCGCGCACCGGGACGCGTTCACGTCGGAGAAGGTCAGCGGTGCCGCCTGTTGAAATAATATCGACGCCCTGTTTCTCGAGCGCTCGCGCGAAATCGGCCAGGCGGCGTTTATCGAAGACAGAGATCAGCGCGCGCGTGATCTTCATTGCTAAACGCCTGCGTGCGACAGAGCCACCGTTCGCCCGTTACCGTGCGAGGCTCGCGTGCTTCGCCATCGGGTAGAGAACAGGGCAGCAGCCGATCGTTTCGCAAAAAGCCTTGCTGAAGTGGCTAAGGCTGGAATAACCGACCTCGGTCGCCGCTTCAGTGACGTTGTAACGACCACTCCGAAGCAATTCCGCAGCGCGCTCCATTCGCGAATTCCTCAGAAATTGCGGGATCGTCAGGCCGACTTCCCGCGAGAAAATTCGGCTCAAATAAAACGAACTGCATCCCACTTCCTGCCCCAGCGCTTCAAGGGTCGGGGGGTGAGCAAGATCGCGCGCGAGCAGTTCTTTCGTGCGCTCGACTCGCTCCCTTGCCACGCGTTTTTGTCGCATGCAAAACAGCTCCGGATCCTTTGCTGTAAAAAAGAAATGCGCCATCAGCTCAAGCGCTTTGCTTTGATACCACAAGCTGCGCGCCGCTTTCGAGACCGGTGGCTGCACCAGACCGGCCACGAGCGCGCGCTGTTCCGTCGGCATCGAACGGGCACTTGAGACCAAGTTGTGCTGCTTCGATTCGAAAACAGCAGACCGAACGTGAGGGTCAAGGTCCGCCTCGCTACCGGCAAGTTGTTTTTGCAGGTGCGTGCGCGAGAACTCGAGCGTAACGAAACGGTGGCGATCATGCGCATGCCGGGATGCGAGCAATCGCTCCTCCCCAACAGCATAGTAGCCGTAGCTACCTGCCGTATAGTCGGTAGGACTCCCGTCTCCCACGGCGCCCCTTCCCTCCAAATTCAAGCAGAATTCCACGCTCTGGGGGCGAAAGCTCAGTCCCCAATCCAATGGACGCGACGATCGGAAGTCGTGCCATTCAACACTGAGTCCGAGCGCGTCGAAATCGCCATAAAGTTGGCGCCAGCCAGATTGCACATCGCGCCACGCTCCGCTTTCGGGAAGTAGCTCAATGTTCGAACTCATGAACCGTAATTACCGGCTGCGACAGTGCAAGGCAAGCACAACGCGCCCGGGCGCCCATAAAAGCTGCTCGCCCTGGGACATTCGAAAGTGTGCCAGCACGGCACCGCGTGACCTGCTATCGACGCAGTAAGTGCGCGTTATTTTCCTGCGCTAGCTTTCCTGCGCGCAGCCCAACGTGCCTTCATCGCTTGCGACAGCTTGCGTCTGCCTTCCGGGGTGAGTCCACCGCGTTTCTTTCCGGCAGAAGCAGGGCTGCTTTTGGCTGGGGCACCGCTGCGGCGTGCGGCCCAACGTGCCTTCATTGCTTGCGACAACTTGCGCCTGCCTTCCGCAGTCAATCCACCACGCTTCTTTGCACCAGAAGGCGTGCTGCTTTTTGCGGACGCACCACCGCGTCGTTGCGCCCACCGAGCACGTGCGGCTGCCGCGAGTTTCGCACGCGTAGCTGCGGACATTGGGCGTCGGCCACCGCCTTTGTGGCTAGCCGGTTTCGAGCTACCGCCGCCGACCAGCGCGCTCAGGCGTCGCTCCAGTCCTTGAATTTGTTCTTTGATTGTTACTGCTTGTTTTAATCGTTCTAATGACCAGTCCATGCACCACTAGTAGACTAAGGGCGTATAACAGCAACTAAATGCTTTCGATAAAAATAAAATTTTGGGGAGTTACTACTAATAGAGATCAGGTGAAAAAATGCGGCGAGCTTCGAATGTGTAGTTATAGTCGGCATGGCACGGGCGGTTAGCTCAGTGGTAGAGCGTCTCGTTTACACCGAGAGGGTCGGGGGTTCGAAACCCTCACCGCCCATTTTCGACAGGTAGATCATAAACAACAGGGCAAGCGATAAGTTTGTGCGCGGAGGCATCAGCAACCCTTCAGGGTCAGACCGAAGACGCCGCCGACTGATTCAGGGGGCCACCTTATAAGGCAAATTACTCGCGCCGATTACAGCGACCCTCCAGGATAGTAATCCTATTCCGCACATTGAAATTGACTACTGCAAACGTTCGTCGGGTGGGAAATTTTCGGGCCCCGAGGATTTATTCTACTTTGATATCGTGCTATCTCCGCGCGCGGGAGTATTACTCAACTCGAAATAATTTGTTTCAGCTCGGAAGGCTGATCAAATCGCGTAAGCCGCGATTGTTTCATCTTCATCCACGACCGCTTGCGGAGAGTAACGCAGTCAATCCTGCTATGTCGAACCCAAGACCGCTACGATACTTGGCGGCCAGCTTCTCCGGCCCTTAGTTTTGAAATAAATTCCCGGTCCGACTGCTCGCGCTATCACTATGAGGGGAAGGATCTCGAGTTAACTCTGCGGCTTGGCGCGCGTCGAGATTTTCGCGCTGCCGAGAAATGTTGCCTCTTCGTCGACCACTAGGCGCGGCGCTTCGATGTCGCCGCGCAATGTGCAGCCACTGCGAAGCTGGCATCGCTCCGCCGCAATAACGTTCCCGTCGACTGTGCCATCAACGATCACCAGTCTGGCGCGAACCTCACCGCGAATCCGCGCGTTTTTCCCGATTGTGAGCCGGCCCGATGAAATAATTTCGCCTTCTACTTCGCCGTCGATGAGCAGCTCGGTGCGAAATGTCACCGAGCCTTTAATGGAAACGCCGCTCGACAAAATGCCGCCGTGTTGAGTCGTGGGAATAGTGCCGTTGGAGGGATCAGAAATGCTGGCTTGTTTGTCCGATTCCATCGCGGGCATTCCTGGCTCAATCTTTCGCGGGTTTGAAAACATCTGCATCGTTCGGTTCCTCGGTTTGCTGTGTGAGATTCACTCTCGTGCCTCTGCCGGCTCTCGTCGAGCGTTTTGGTGCTAAGCTTTCGGCGATGGATCCTTACGCTGGACCCGACGAAAGGAAAATCGGCGCGCATCGTCCAAGAATTGCACATCTGCCCAGCGCGATCGAAAGCCGCACGCGTAATGAACGTCATGCCGAAAAAAGCGAGGTGGCGGCGGAGCGGCGTGCGATCAAAAAATCAGCGCGGCGGCATCTTCATAAAGAGCTCCTCGCTGATCTCGAGAATTGCGGCGACATCAGCCAACCGTAAAGAATCCCCGAGTGCGCGACCAGGCGACGTTTCGTGATTGACCTATCCGGCTCGATCACTTCTCAACGCGATTGTATTTCTTAAGCAACTCGCGCATCCGATCGTGCGGGAGTGCATCGACATGATGGCCGTCGCGGCCAATCATGCTTTGGTTTGC
>JBDUAZ010000091.1:0-15085 GCA_040004385.1 Chthoniobacterales bacterium
ACCGTGCTCGCCCACGTCAGGCCGCCGCCGAAGACAACCATCAGGACGTAATCGCCGGCTTTGATTCGGCCGCTGCGATTTGCTTCGTCGAGCGCAATTGCCACAGCCGCGGCAGAGGTGTTCCCATAACGATCGAGGTTTACGAAAAATCTCTCAATCGGAATTTTCAGCCGATCCGCGATTGCTTCGATGATCCGGATGTTCGCCTGATGTGGAATGATGCAGGCAATGTCTTCGATCGTCAGGCCTGCCTTATCGAGAGCTTTTTTAGAGGCGTCGAGCATCGAGATGACCGCCTGCTTGTAGACATCCTTCCCCGACATGTGGATCGTCATCAGATGCTGATCGGCGTTCTCGCTCGTAATAGGTGTGCGACATCCGCCGCCGGGCATAAAAAGAATATCCGCATACTGGCCATCACTTCCGACATGCGTGCTGATGACGCCGTGAGTGCCGCCGCCGCGGTGTCGCAGAAGTGCGGCGCCCGCGCCGTCGCCGAACAAGACGCAGGTATTGCGATCGGTCCAGTTTGTGATGGAGCTTAACTTCTCCGCGCCGATCACCAGCACCGTATCGTAGGTGTGCGAAGTGATAAATTGCTGGGCAATTTCCATCGCGACAAGGAAGCCGGCGCAGGCGGCCGATATATCCAGGCACGCCGCTTTCGTAGCTCCCAGTTTCTGCTGCACGAAACAGGCGGTCGCGGGGAAAGACATGTCCGGCGTCGCAGTCGCGAGGAGGATCAATTCAATATCGATGGGTGCAATCTTCGCCTGCTCGATCGCCGAGAGGGCGGCTTTCGTCGCCATGTCGCTCGTGTGCTCATCCTTGGCAGCAATCCGGCGCTGCTTGATACCGGTGCGAGAGGTGATCCATTCGTCGGTCGTGTCGACCATTGCCGACAAGTCTTCATTCGTCAGAATTTTTTCCGGCACGTAACTTCCGGTGCCGATGATCGAGACCGTCCGCTGTGGTTTACCGGATCGCGGGCTCGAGCGGGGCTGTCGTTTCATGATAACGGCGGATTTCCTCGACGATATGCGGGTTCACCTGGTGTTCAATCGATTCGGTCGCGACCCGTAACGCGTTTTTGATTGCGAGGGGCGTGCTCGATCCGTGCGCGATAATGCAAATACCATTTACACCGAGGAGCGGACTGCCGCCGTACTCTTCGTAATTCGTTTTTTTGTGAATTGCCATAAACGCGCCTTTCGCCATCATCGCGCCCGCCATCCGCACAGGGCTTTTTTTTAGCTCATGTTTGAGCCAGCCGAAGATCGCGTGCGCGATCGCCTCGCAGGTTTTGAGGACAACGTTGCCGACGAAACCATCGCACAGCACCACTTCCACGGGGTTCTCGAACAGATCATGACCTTCGACGTTGCCGCGAAAGTTCAACGTGCTCTGTTTCAGCATCGTGAAAACCTCCTTGGTAAATTCGCTGCCCTTTACGTCCTCGTCGCCGATCGACATCAAACCGATCGTGGGATTCTTGTAGCCAAGAACGTGGCGCGAATAAACCGAGCCCATGATCGCGTATTGCAGAAGGTGGACTGACCGCGCATCTACATTCGCGCCGGCGTCGATGAGCACAAACACATTGGTTTCTGTCGGAATCAACGAAGCGATTCCCGGGCGTTCGACGCCAGGCAGGGTCCGAAGCTTGATTGTCGTCGCCGCGACTGCGGCGCCTGTATGGCCGGCGCTCACGATCGCATCGGCATCGCCTTTTTTAACAAGATCAACCGCGCGACTGACGGATGAATCTTTTTTCCGTCGCACTGACATCACCGCGCCGTCGCTCATCTCAACAACCTGTGTCGCATGCACGATTTCGACACGGCCGTCGGTGCACTGATGTTTCGTCAGCTCCGTTTCGATGCGAGCGGTGTCGCCGACGAGATAAAGCTTTGTGATTTGAGGATATTCCCGCAGCGCCAAGGCTGCGCCGCCGACGATGTTTGGCGGACCGAAATCTCCGCCCATGGCATCGAGTGCGATTTTCATGAGCGAGCGATTTTGGGGATTCGGACGGGCGAATGCAAAACGAAAAGAACGAGGGAACCTTAAGCCCCGAATCTGCCGCCCTCGACCGGCGCGCTAAAGCGCCTCCCCCAGTATCAGGCTTCGACCGTCAGGACCTGGCGGCCCTTGTAATAGCCGCAGGCTGGACACGCAGTGTGCGAAGCGACCGTGCTACCGCACTGCGTGCACTTATTGAGCTGCGGCGCCACCCATCGGTGCGATGCTTTGCGCGTGCGCAGGCGCATCTTCGAAGTTTTGCGTTTGGGAACTCCCATAAGAGCGGATTAGGAAAGCAGGGATTCGCGAAAAGGCAACACCGTTCGGCTCCTGCTCCTCATCTTGATCTCTCCGGAAAAGAAGAGGGACACGAGCAAGAACAGCAGGTTCAAAGATCCAGCTTATCCAGTGCGCTCCAGGCAGGTTGTGAGGCCGCAGGTGCTCCTGAAGTTTCGGTCTCCGCGGCGCGACTCGCTTTCGGTCCCGGGCAAAGCCGCTTGCCGTCACGATCGCAGTGCGGGTGGGAGGGAAGGCTTAACAAAATATCTTCGCGAACAAAAGGTGTCAGATCGATCAACTCCGGCCCGGGCAGTTCGGTGTGCAACGCGAATGCCGGCACTTGAATTGTGTAATCAAACGGCTCCAGACACGCGACGCATTCGAGCGTCACCGGCTGCGCAAGCGTGCCGTTCGCCCACAGATCTCCGGCGGTGATCCCGAGATCGAGCGAATAACGCAGCGCCCCCGCGCAGACAATTCCTTCAGCGGCGAGATCGGGGATCGGGCATTCTTCCTCGCCCTCCAGATGCAAGCCGTCCGTCTGAATCTGCCGGCGATGAACTTTCACTAGCGAGACCTTTCAGAGTTCATTGCTTTAATCTCTTCCGTAACGCTTCGGCCACGCGGGCCGGCACGAAGGCCGCGACATCCCCGCCGAGCCGCGCGATCTCCTTTACGATTCGCGAACTAAGGTAAGTGTATTCTTCTTTCGGCATCAAAAAAATCGTTTCAACGTTCGGTTCCAGCTTTCGATTCATCAGCGCCATTTGGAATTCAAATTCGAAATCCGAGACCGCACGCAGACCGCGCACGACTGCCGAAGCTCCTTGCGCAATTGCGAAATCAACGAGCAAACCGCCCATTGGCGCGATCTGCACATTGGCAATATCGCCGATCGTTTCGTGCAGAAGCGCGAGTCGCTCTTCGAGGGCGAAAAGCGGCTGCTTCTGATCGTTGTGCGCGACAGCAACGACGACTTCGTCGAACAATTTTCGAGCGCGATCAATGACATCGAGATGCCCGTTGGTCACGGGATCGAAGCTCCCAGGATAAATCGCTCGTCGCATGGCCCGAAAAGTCGCAGAGGAATCTGCAAATGAAAAGCGGCAAGCGTGTGCGATTCCCTGGGGCAGGGTTCGTAGAGCTTCTGCTCCAACAGATCGTCCGACTTGCCCGCTAGCGACAAAGCGGGAGATTAAGCGCGGCAAACCCGATGAGCGACACACGCAGCCCCACGATTGCAGTCGCGGTCGCCTTTTCACCGCGGTTCATTCAAGTGCTGGCGGAAGCCAAGCGCATCCGCGATCGCCTTGGCGCAAATCTGAATCTGATCTACGTCGGAAAGCGCGATCTCGAGACAACGAAGAAATTCACGACGGTACTCCGGGAAATGGACCTGCCGCGCGATACGGCGATTCACTACCACCAGGGCGATCCTGCCGTCGCGATTCTGGCGGCCGCCGCTGCAAACAACGTGGACCTGATAGTTGCGGGCGCGTTGGAAAAAGAAGTCGTCTTAAAACCATTTCTCGGCAATGTCGCCCGTCGTTTGGTCCGCGATGCCACGTGTTCCGTGATGCTTTTCACAAAGCCGGAGCGCGATCCGCAGCCGCTGCGCCGCATCGTGTTCATGGCGGAGTACAGCGAGCACGGCCGCCGCGCGCTGCAGAAAGCGGTCAAACTCGCTGCGATAGAAGGCTCCGAGAAGCTCTACGTGATCCGCGTTTACACGAGCTTCGATCAAGCGCGGGCGACGAGACGGAGGAGGAAGCTCGATCCAAAAGACACTTCGGTAGCGCGCACGCTCGACGAAGAGGAAGGAGCGCTCGAGCAGTTCATCGACGGTGCCGGTGTGACAGAGGTGCCGATTGAAGCGCGCTGCATCCGCGGCAACACTGGCTACGCCGCCGCGGATTTCGTCCAATCCGTCGAGGCGAATCTGCTCGTCGTGCCGCTTGAATCTGCGGTCTCCAAGCTGCCCAATTACATCGCGTGGGTGACTGACACGATTCCGTGCAATCTTTGGGTGATTCGTTAGGAGCGAGACTTGCGAATGAGCGCGACCCCTGCGTTTCATGCTTTTGGCCTCGCCCATTGCGTTGTCATCTTGTTGACCGCGGTCCTTTCGTTCGGCCTTTCGTTTGGTTACCGCTGTTGGCCGAGCAGTCGATTCGATCGTGCCGTGCGCATCGGTATCGGCTCGGTGCTCGTCGTCAATTACCTCTGCTACGCTGGTTATCTTTGGATCCATGGGATTCTGGAATGGGACCACGCGCTGCCGTTGCAGCTCTGCGATTGGACGATGATCGCGGTGGTCGTCGCGCTCGCAATTGGCGCCCGTTCAGGCTGGCTGGAGGTCGCGTATTTCTGGGGAGTCGGCGGCAGTTTGCAGGCCATCCTCACGCCAAACTTGCCGGTCGCATTTCCGGATATTCGTTTCTTAAGCTTCTTTCTGGAACACTGCGGGATCGTGATCGGGATCGCATATTTAATGATCACAAGAAGGTTCCGGCCCACACTCGGCTCGGTGGGTCGAACGCTTTTTTGGTCGGAAACCTATCTGGTCGTCGCGTTGACGATCGATTTTCTCACCGGGGCGAACTATGGCTTCTTGATGCGTAAACCGGAGGCGGCATCGCTCCTCAGCCTTTTGTCGGATCGGTGGTCCCTCTACATTCTGCAAATGAACGGCCTTGCGCTAATTTTCTTCGCGGTGCTGTATGCGCCTTTCGCATTGTTTGATCTGATGAAACCTCGGCCGTCCGTTGCATGATCGCGCTTGCTTGTCATCATGAGCGCGGCGAATCGAATAGCCGACGCATGCTGACTGCTTGAAGAGGCCAAAGTGAAAACGAAACCCTTAAAAATCGGACGCGTTACAATTGGCGCTACGGAACCGGTGTTCATTCTTGGTCCGTGTGTGATCGAGTCGGAAAAATCCCTCCGGCGGATAGCGACACGCGTAGCCGAGATTTGTGCGGCCGAAACAGCGACATTCATTTTCAAGGCGTCCTACGACAAGGCGAATCGCACGTCGGTTCGCTCGTTTCGCGGAACCGGCGTGCGCGAAGGCTGCGAGATTCTGCAAGCGATCGGACGCGAGCTGAACGTGCCGGTGACGACCGACGTTCATTCGCCGAAGGAAGCGGAAGTCGCTGGCGAATTCGTCGACGTGTTGCAAATTCCGGCGTTTTTGTGCCGTCAGACAGATTTGCTTCAGGCCGCTGCCAGGACTGGACGCGTCATCAACGTCAAGAAAGGACAATTCCTCGCGCCGTGGGACGTGCGAAATATAGCCGAAAAGCTCTCCGCGTTTGGCAACGACAAGTTCATGTTCACCGAACGTGGAACGACCTTTGGCTACAATAATCTCGTCGCCGATATGCGTTCGCTCTATTGGATGCGAGAAGCCGGTTATCGCGTGATTTTCGACGCGACGCACTCTGTCCAGCGTCCGGGAGGCGCGGGTGATTCGACTGGTGGAGACGGCGCGCTGGCTCCCGTGCTGGCGCGGGCGGCGCTCGCCGCGGGCTGCGATGGGATTTTTATGGAAGTGCACGATAACCCGGCGCGCGCCTTGTCGGATGGGCCGAATCAGATTCCGCTAAAGCAGTTGCCGAAGCACCTCCGCATGTTAAAAGCTATTCATGCTGCCGTCTCGTAGCGGTCGCTCGCGATTCGCGGGCGGTGCTGTCATTTCCCTCTCTCTTTTTGCCGTCGCGGGCGCGCTCATAGCAGACGACAAGCCGGAGACTCGCCCGTCGAAGCCAACAGCTTCACCCAAGGATTCGCAAAGCCAGCCGAGCCTTACCAGCATCCCGTTGCCGATCGGCCGCGAAGCGAAGGGATTGGTGCTGCCGGACTTTGATCTGGAAGGTCGCGAGCTTGGGCGTTTGGAAGCGGCCAGCGCGAAACGGCTGGACCTCGAACATGTGCAGTTTACTGGATTTAAATTAACGACGTTTAAGGAGAATAATCAGACGGACCTCGTCATCGACATGAGCGATTCGGTTCTCGATCTAAAAACCAAAGTGCTCAGCTCTCGGCACCAAACGACCATCAATCGCGCAGATTTTCAGATCATTGGCGACACGATGAAGTTCGATACGGTTTCGCGCAAAGGAACGATGGTCGGTCACGTCAAAATGGTGGTGACGGGTCACGCTGTCATCGTTCCCAAACAAGAAAACGAATGAGCGTAGCATCGCTTCTCGCCGCAATCTTTGTCGTTGGGAGTGCTGCTTTCGCCCATGCGCAAGGTGCTGCGCCCGCAACCTTGAACAAGCAAGGTCCAGTGAACTCCGCGAGCACCGCGCCAAAGACGCAGAAACCGTCTCCCGTCGAAGCCGGGACCAAACAACCTGCTGTGCAAACAACTGCTCCAGTAACGGCCGCATCAGCGCCTCCCACGGCAACCACGACGCAGATTTATGCCGACGAAGCGTCATTCGATTCGGCGAAATACATCGGCGTCTTCACGGGCCACGTCATTGTGAATGATCCCAGATTTAACGTGCAATCGGACAAGATGACGGTCTTCATCAGCAAGCAGGAGAAGGAAGGATTGGAGAAGGCAATAGCGGAAGGGAACGTCGCCGTCGTGCGTGACCGGCCGGATCCAAAGGGCGGGCCGCCGACACGCGCGGTCGGTCGGTCGGAAAAGGCGATCTATACGGCGAAAGATGGTAATGTGGAACTAACTGGAAGCCCGCGTGTGCAGCAAGGTCTGAACACGCACGTCGCCACGACCCCTGATACAGTGATGGTGTTGAATGAGTCGGGTCATTTGCAGACGTATGGTCCCAGTCGCACAGAAATTCGGCAGGAGTCGACAACGGAATCGCCGAAGCGATGATCAGCGAGACCGCGCCTGTGGAGAGAGCGACGGAACCGCCGACAAACGCGGCGCCCACCGGGCATGTTCTCGAGACGGATCAGCTCGTAAAAATGTACGGGGGCCGCGCCGTCGTAAACGGCATTGACATTAATGTCCGTGCCGGCGAGATCGTCGGCCTTCTCGGACCGAATGGCGCCGGTAAGACGACGAGCTTCTATATGATCGTTGGGCTTGTCAGACCGAACAGCGGCCGCGTGGTTTTCGACGGCGTAGATGTGACTAATTACCCGATGTACAAGCGGGCGCGACGCGGCATGGGTTATTTGCCGCAGGAAGAATCAATCTTCCGCAAAATGACCGTTGAGCAAAACATCATGGCGATCCTAGAAACACTGCGGTTCACAAAACATGAGCGGCGACAGCGCTGTGATGAATTGCTGCACCAATTCGGTCTCGAACGTATCGCGAAAAACACCGCGCTCACCTTGAGCGGCGGCGAAAAACGGCGATTAACGATCGCCCGTTCGCTGGTGACAAAGCCGAGCCTGCTCATGCTGGACGAGCCATTCAGCGGTGTTGATCCGATTGCTGTTTACGACGTTCAACAGATCGTCGTGAACCTGCGGAAATCCGGGCTCGCGATTCTGATTACCGATCACAACGTGCGCGAGACGCTCTCAATCGTTGACCGCGCATATCTTATTTTCGAAGGCCGGGTTGAAAGCGAAGGCACAAAGGATTTCTTGATTAACGATCCTATCAGCCGGCAGCTTTATCTCGGCGAACGATTCAAAATGTAGGGAACGAAAGGACCAGTTGTGATTTCGACTAATGCTCATCCCCCGGTCAAAGTCACTGGGCGCCATCTGCAGATTACGGAAGCGATTAACGATTACGTCACGCGGAAAATCGAAAGTCTGCATCTCGATTATCCGAAGATCATCGAGGCGCATGTAATCCTCGAAGTCGAAAAATACCGGCATTCAGCCGAGGTGGTGCTCGTTTGCTCGAACCACATCACGATCGAAGCATGCGAAGAAACCAGCGACATGTATGCGGCGATCGACGCCGTCGTCGACAAAATCGGTCGTCAAATGCGGAAGTACAAGACCCGGCTCATGCGGAGCCATCGACCGCGAAAAGACATCGTTCAGCATCTTGAAGAGATCGTGCTCCATCCGGAACCGGAACTCGCGGAAGCAAATGGCGAGCATCACGAGCACGCCATCGTGCGTACGGAGCGTTATCCGGTGAAGCCGATGTTCGTGGACGAAGCGGTCCTGCAGCTGGAGATGTCGCACCGGCAATTCCTCGTCTTTCTGAACGCGCGCAACTCGCGCGTCAACGTCATGTACCGCCGTAAAAGCGGCGACTTCGGTCTGATCGAGCCCACTGCGGCCTGAATTGCGGGGTGTCCAAGGCGCGAAGCGGTTCTGGTAATCGCCTGCTTCCCGCTTTAAACGTGAAGCGGTAATGACCGCGCACTCGACAGGCCACCCGATTGTCTCGGGGAGCGATCAACGAAAAAACGTGCCGATCGTTACGGTCGAAAGTTTCTATCGCGCCCATGCCGACACGCTGCAGCTGAAACTGGAAGGGAAGTGCGTTGGATTCGATCGCAAGATTCGCGAGCCAACGATCAATCGCCCCGGCCTCGCGCTTTCCGGCTTCTATAATTATTTCGCGGAGAAGCGCGTGCAGGTTCTGGGCGCCGCCGAGCAATCCTACCTGCAAAGCCTTTCCCCGAAGGTGCGCCGCCAGCGTTTCCGCGCCTTGTGTGCGCAGAAAATCCCCTGCGTGGTCACAGCACGCGGCGCGCACCTTGCGCCGGAGCTGCTTGAGGTCGCGGACGAACAGCAGGTGGCCGTATTTCGCACGCCCATGGTGACGATGCGTTTTATCAACGCAGCTACGATCGCAATGGAGGTAGATTTCTCGCCGAGCGTAACCGAGTTCGGCAGCATGGTCGATATTCTTGGCGTCGGCGTTTTGATTCGCGGCGCGAGCGGCGTAGGCAAAAGCGAGTGCGTGCTCGGATTGATCGAACGCGGCTATAGCCTCGTTGCTGATGATGTCACCCGCATCAAATCGCTCGAAGGCCGCGAATTGGTGGCGACTGCGCCGGAGTTAACGCGCAACCACATGGAGGTGCGCGGTATCGGAATTATCAACGTCGCCTCCATTTTCGGCATCGGCAGTATCCGTACTGAAAAACGGCTCGACCTCGTTGTCACCTTAAAGGACTGGCAGGAACTCGACGAAGTCGATCGAATCGGCCTGGATCAGGAGTTTTACGAAGTGCTGAAACTGCAGGTCCCGCATGTGACCATTCCGGTGCGCCCGGGTCGCGACATTGCGCGCTTGATCGAAGTTGCGGCGATGGATCAAAAGCTGAAAGGTCTGGGGCGAAATAGTGCCGTGGAATTTAATGCCAAATTGCTGAATCTAATGGGAACAAAGGAAAGCTGATGGGGCTGTTAAATCGCAGATCATCCGCCGGGCAAAGCGGCCAACAACTACAAAAGGAAATGACAGTCGTAAATCGGCTGGGTCTGCACGCGCGGCCCGCGGCGATGTTTGTAAGAGTTGCGAGCCGGTTCCGTTCCGAAGTTTGGGTGGAAAAAGAAGGCGAAAATGTAAACGGTAAAAGCATCATGGGATTGATGATGCTGGCTGCAGGTCAGGGATCGAAACTGCTCGTGCGATGCGAAGGACCCGACGCAGCAAAGGCGCTCCAGGAGATCGAAGAGCTGATTAACGCGCGCTTCAACGAAGATTAACGGCAGCGTTGCTCTGGCGAGGACGGGCCGCATGGAGGCATCGCGCCCGGCGTGCTTTACGAAGTTGACAGGGGCGTTACTCTCCCTCCTGCATGAGCGGCGATAATGTGAAACAGGAGGTCCGTTTTCGAGGCCTTGGCGTCTCTCCCGGCATTTCGCGCGGCATCGTTCATGTCGTGCGAGATGATGGCGATGATGTCGCGCGTTATCGCATCCAGTCCGATGAAATCCCGGACGAAATCGGGCGATTCGAATCGGCGTTAATCCAGACGCGCGAGCAGATTCTAGAGATGCAGCAGCGAATCGCCGAAGCGATTGGCGCGAAGGACGCGGGGATTTTCGACGCGCATTTGTTGGTCGTCGAAGACAGGACACTGATCGATGAAGTTTTGCGCAGGCTCGAGGCGGACCTATGGAACGTAGAGTTCGTTTTTCAGGAAGTGGCGAAGCATTATTCGGAGACGCTCAGCCAAATCGACGATCCCTACTTGCGCGAGCGCGCTCTCGATATTCAGGACGTCACCCGTCGTGTCATTCGGAACCTGCAGGGAAAGGCGCCGAGGGCGTTTCTCGCCCTGACCGAGCCGCACATTCTCGTCGCGCACAATATCACGCCCTCCGACACGGCGACGATGAACCGCGCCTACGTTCTTGGATTGGCGACCGACCTCGGTAGTCGCACGTCGCACACGGCGATTATGGCGCGGTCCCTGAACCTGCCGGCAGTCGTTGGGTTGCGCAACGTGACGGAAAAGTTGGAAACCGGTCAGCACATCTTATTGGACGGCCATAATGGGCTCCTTATCCTCGATCCGACACCGGAGACTCTCTGGCATTATGGAGAACTGGAGCATCGCAAGGTGCAGGTCGCCCAGCAGCTCACCGGCCTGCGCGAGACAAAATCTACCACGCGCGACGGACGCCACATTGTTCTATCGGCGAACATCGAGCTTCCCGACGACATCGACGTCGTCGCACGAAACGGAGCGGAAGGCATCGGCCTTTATCGCACCGAGTTTCTTTATTTAAATCGCGATACCCTGCCGGGCGAGGAAGAGCAGTACCAGACTTACCGCAAAGTCGCCGAGCAAGTTTCGCCGCATCCGCTTATCATCCGCACGTTCGACCTGGGCGGCGATAAGATCGCGGGAGCCGTCGATACGGGCGACGAAGAGAATCCCTTCATGGGGCGGCGCGCCATTCGATTTTGCCTCGAACATCCGGAAATTTTCAAGCCGCAACTGCGTGCCATTCTCCGCGCAGGTGCTGCCGGCAACGTCAAGATTATGTTCCCGATGATCTCTGGCCTGGAGGAGCTCCGTCGCGCGCGCAGCGTGCTCGACGAATGCCGCGCAGAATTAGAGAAGGAGGGCGAGGGTTTTAACAACCACGTCGAAGTCGGTGCGATGATCGAAATTCCGAGCGCCGCGATTTCCGCGGACAGTCTTGCGCGGGAAGTCGATTTTTTCAGTATCGGGACGAACGATCTGATCCAGTACACCGTCGCGGTCGATCGCGTGAACGAACGGATCGCACACTTGTACGAGCCGACGCACCCAGCGGTTATCCAGCTTTTAAAAATCGTCGCTGATGCCGCGCACGCGCACGATATCTGGGTCGGGGTCTGCGGCGAAATGGCGGGCGATCTCACGCTCGTGCCACTGCTAATCGGCCTCGGCATGGACGAACTCAGCGTCAGCGCGTCCCTCGTGCCGCGCGTGAAACGCGCGGTACAAAGTCTGGAAGTCGGCGAATGCCAGGCGTTGTTGAAGGAGGCGTTGCGATTGGATACGCCCTCCGCGATTCTCGCTCTTTGCACCGAGACGGCGCAGCGGCATTACGCGGATTTGATGAACTAGCGATCCTACGCTCGATCGTCGGTGTCATCCTGAGCCGCGCAGACGGCGAAGGACCTCACATAGGGTAAACCGATTCTGAATTTGCGTTGACGCAGATAGCATCGCATGCGGGCAAAACGCCTTGTGCAAATCCGCGTCGGACGCCGCACACTTCGGATCGCATTCGTCGACCTGAGAAAATCTGCGCTCGATTGCGAGGTCCCTCGCCGTCTGCGCGGCTCGGGATGACCGGGGGATAAAATCGCCCGCTTACGCGCTACTCTTCCTCGGCAGATTCGCCTTCGGATTCTGACTCGGACTCCGATTCGGGATCCGCCTTCAAACCATCCTCTTCCATTTTCCGTAGCACATCGCTCATGTCGTCGACCTCGTCCCACACTTCCTGACTAACGTAGATCGGCGCCTTTTGTTGCGTCGCCATCGCGATGCAATCACTCGGCCGGCCATCGAGCTCGACAATCTTTTTCTGCTGCAACTCGTTTTCCGCGCGGATGATCATGCGCGCGTAGTAGGTCGCATTTTTCAAATCGTTAATGATGACGCGCTCGACGTGCGCGCCGAGCGCGGTCATCAAGTGACCCATTATGTCGTGCGTCAGCGGTCGTTCTTTCGACATATCGCGCATGAACATCGTGATCGCGCTTCCAACCGTCTGGTCGACGTAAATGATGAACACTTTATCTGCGTTACCGAGAAACACGGCGCATCCGCCGCTCGTGGGCAAAACCGCCCGTACGTTGACCTCGATAACCGTCTTGTTCATCCGCGCAAACCGTATCAGTCCGCATTCGAAAAACAAGCCAGCCGCGCGTGACTCTCCTTGGTAGTCGAATTTTCCTGACGCGTGCTTGCATGTTCCCGCCACTCATTGAATATGCGCGTTGCGGCGGCCACTGCGCACGCAAACGAAGATGAAAAACGAGTGGGACGTCGAAGCCGCAATCTCCACTTATAACGTTGACGGTTGGGGCACCGATTACTTCACCGTCAACACGGCGGGTAATGTCGAGGTCCGCCCACTTCAGGAAAAGGGTGGAGCGATCGACATCCTCGCAGTCGTCAACGAAGCGCGCGCACGAGGTCTCGCGTTTCCTTTGGTAATTCGTTTTCAGGATCTGCTCCGGCATCGCGTAGAATCGGTTAACTGCGCATTCCAGAAAGCGATTGAGGAATTCGGTTATCGCAATCACTACCGCGGCGTCTTCCCGATCAAGGTCAACCAGCTGCGCGAGGTGATCGAAGAGATTGTCGATGCGGGGCAGGAATTCCACTTCGGTCTCGAAGCGGGCAGCAAACCGGAGTTGATCGCCGCTCTGGCGATGCACAAAGACCTCGAGAGCCTGATCATTTGTAACGGTTATAAAGATCGCTCCTACATTCGATCGGCGCTCCTCGGGCGGAAGCTGGGAAAATCTGTTATCATCGTCGTGGAGAAACTCGAGGAGCTCGAGCAAACCCTCCGCATTTCGAAGGAGATGGGAGTGGAACCGCACATTGGCATCCGCGTGCGGCTGCATAATAAAGGCTCCGGAAAATGGGCTCCGAGCGGCGGCGAAAACGCGAAGTTCGGTCTCGACACTACAAACCTCGTCGCGGCGAGTGAAATGCTAAAGGCCGCCGATCTCACGCATTGTCTCAAGCTCATTCACTTCCACGTCGGCTCGCAAGTGCCTGACATCGCGACGATTAAACGCGCGGTTCGGGAAGCGGCCAGATACTACGCGAAGCTTTGCAAGCTTGGGCACGAACTTGGTTACCTCGATGTCGGTGGAGGACTGGGCGTCGATTACGATGGGTCACGCAGTGATTTCGACAGCTCGACGAATTATTCGTTGCAGGAATATGCGAACGATGTCGTCTGGAACATCGCAGACGTCTGCGATTCCGAAGGTGTCGTGCATCCGGCCATCGTCAGTGAAGGCGGTCGCGCGATCGTAGCGCATCATTCCGTGCTCGTGGTGGAGGCGTTTGGCTCGATCGAAAAAACTGCACCGAAATTAAGAGTCGAATCGGCGGAGACAGATCACAAACTCGTTCGCGACATGCTGGATGTGAAACAGCGATTGAAGCGCGGTAATCGCCGCGAGAGTTTGCACGACATCCAGCAGATTAAGGAAGAGTCGCAACAGATGTTCGATCTCGGTCTCCTTGATCTCGAATCGAAAGCAAAAATCGAGAGCGTCTATTGGCAGCTCGCCCAGCAGATTGTCCACATGCATCGCGGTCTGCGCGTCATTCCCGACGAAGTAAAAGAACTCGAAACCTCCTTGGGCGACCAATACATCTGCAACTTCTCCGTTTTCCAATCGCTCCTCGATCATTGGGCGCTCGGTCAGCTCTTCCCCATCATGCCCATCCATCGCCTAACGACCCAGCCCGATCGCAATGGCATGCTCGTCGATATAACCTGCGATTCCGACGGCAAAGTGTCGAAGTTTATCGATCTCCAGGATGTGCGGGAAACATTACCGCTCCACCGCATCATCCCCGGAGAGATGTACTATCTCGGCGTCTTCATGGTCGGCGCGTACCAGGACATCATGGGCGACCTGCACAATTTATTCGGCCGCGTTACGGAAGTGCACGTGTTCCTCGACTCCGACGAGGAATCCGGATGGTATATCGAGGAAGTTATTGAAGGCAGCACCGTGGGCGAAGTGCTCGCCATGACACAGTGGGACAAAGTCGAGCTGATGCGTCTCGTCAAGGCGCAGGTCGACGCCGCGATCAAGAGTGACCGGCTAAAGCCCAATGACGCGATGAAGTTGCTCTCTGATTACGAACGAGAGCTGCAGGGTTATACCTATCTGTCACTAGGCGACACACACCCCCCGGCGCCTTCCGAAAACTGGCTGCCCCTTAGCTAGCTCTATCGCCATTCCGGCCAGTATTGCGCCGAAGAATAAAATCCAATGACTATTTCAGACAGCGAACGCGCGCAGTTCTGGCCCGCTTTGCCCTTCGAAAGCTGGAAGGCTACGGCAGAAACGCTCCACATGTGGACGCAGATTGTCGGCAAGGTCCGATTGACTCTGGCGCCGTGGGTGAACCATTCCTGGCACGTCACACTTTACGTTACCTCGCGCGGCCTAACGACTTCGGCAATTCCGCATGGCTTGCGTACCTTTAAGATCCAATTGGATTTCGTGGATCACGAGCTGCGTGTCCTTACGCACACAGGCGATCTTCGTGTCATCAAGCTAATCTCGCAGTCCGTAGCCGAATTTTATCAGGTCCTCATGGAGACGCTTGCCGAATTGGAGTTGCCCGTGAAGATCGACCTAACGCCAAATGAAATCACAGATCCG
>JBDUAZ010000088.1:0-4432 GCA_040004385.1 Chthoniobacterales bacterium
GCGCGCTTTCGTCAGATGCACGGCCCGTCGGAAGCGAATCCGCACCTTGAAGAACACAGTCTCTCGATCTACGCGACGGAAGTGCTCGCCAGGCTCAACGAAACGATCGCCGCGATCGAAGACGCGTACAGAGAGTTCCAGTTCAACGTGGTCGCGCAGCAGTTATACGATTTTTTTTGGAATGATTACTGCGACTTGTTTGTCGAAGCGGCAAAGACAGAAATCTTTGCTCCCGACGAGCGGCGAAAGCGCAGCGTTTTGGCGGTAATGGACTACGTACTCTCGGCTACTTTGCGTTTACTGCATCCGCTCATGCCGCATGTGACCGAGGAGCTTTGGTCGATCTTTGGGTTTGGCAGCGGTTCCATTCAGTTCGCACCGCACTTGCAACCAGCACCGCTCGCGTCAACGGCAAATGAAGTGCGCGCGCGTGCGCAACAGATCTATGATGCAGTTCGGCTCGGTCGCAATTTGCGGGCGACAACGCGCGTGCCATCGAACAAGAAAGCGCGCTTCGTCCTTCGGCCCGCAGGTCCGGATGCGACTGATGAATTGCCGACGATAGCGCGGCTGTTGAACGCCGAAGAGGTCATTCGCGAGCCTTCGTACCAACCGGCACCGGGCGCACCTGTGGCTCTCACGCCACTAGGCGAACTTTACCTTGTCATGAGCGGTGGCGATAAAGAGGAGGAAGCGCTTCGTCTCGACAAAGAGATTGCAAAATTCGAGTCCGAGTTACGAACGGTGAATCAAAAGCTCTCCAATTCATCGTTCGTCGACAAAGCACCGCGAGCGGTTGTCGACGAGCACAAGCGGCGCAAGAGCGACTTCGCGGCCAAGCTGGCCCAGCTCAGACAGGCGCGCGCAGCGTTGAATTGAACACGACGCGGTGGCTGTTGATTTCAGCGCCACGAGTTTTGAAAAAATCCTCGAGCTGCGGTGAATAACAGGTGCCGTCGAACTCGCGGTTAAATTCCAGCCAGACGCGCCCGCGCGGGCTGAGATGGCGCGCAAGGTCGTTCAGGAAAAAATCCCACTCCGCCGTCGTCCAGAGCTTGTCACTCTTGTGCCCATTGAAGCAAATCATGTGCGCGGTGATGACATCGAAGGGCGGGCCGAGATCGGGGAGGGGAACGAATGGTTCGATGCGCCAGACGATGCGTTTAACCCCGAGTAGTCGCGTCATCTCGTTAAACATCGGCATGTCATCGAGGTCGATGCCGACGGCATTGTGCCCGAGCAGTCCGCAGATGTACAAAAAGTATCCGGTACCGGAACCGATATCCAGAATGCGACGCCGCTTACCCAGATCAAGTTCCAGGTCACGAATGCGGTTCAAGTTCGCTTCGAGCCAGCGCGGAAGTTCAAGATATTTTGGCGGATCTTCGCCGGGATCGTCGACGCTGTAACGCGCGCGAATGTTTTCAAATTTTTCAGGATCGATCGTGCGAGCGATCTTCGTCGGATCGAGCGGAATCGTCGCGCGCCGGCTGAGAAAGAAGCGCCGCAAATGATGCCTCGCGCTGTAGATTCCGCGACCGTCCGAGAGTTTCTTAAGTTTGTGTGTGAACTGCACTGCTTTAAAGGTTGGAGTTTCGGGCGACTTCGTGCTGGGTAATTGCGGGCTGAGCCACTATCAACTGCAGAACCCGCCAGTTGTCGCAATGCCGGACTTTCGTATAAGATAATCGACGTGGAAAGGCCACGATGAGCATCTCGAAAAAGCTGCTGTGGATCGCCGTCGCGCTGCTGGGTTTCGCAGCCATCGTCGTTCTCGCGCTTTCACGCGGCGAACAAGTCAGCGCACTTTGGATCGTTGTCGCCGGCATGTGCACCTTCGCGATCAGCTACCGCTTTTACAGCAAATGGCTCGCAGCAAAAGTTCTTGTCTTAAACGACGATCGCGCGACGCCCGCGGTCGTGCACGATGACGGTAAGGACTTCGTGCCGACGAACCGCTGGATGGTGTTCGGTCATCATTTCGCGGCGATCGCGGGACCCGGCCCGCTAGTCGGTCCGGTTCTCGCCGCACAGTTTGGATTCTTGCCAGGAACGCTCTGGATTTTAATTGGCGCGACTCTCGGCGGCGGTGTGCACGATATGATTGTGCTGTTCAGTTCCGTCCGTCGACGCGGAAAAACTCTGGGACAGATGGTGAAGGAGGAGATTGGCGCGGGCGTCGGTGCACTCGCGTTGATCAGTGTGCTTGCCATCATGATCATGATCATGGCGGTGCTTGCGTTGGTCGTGGTGCAGGCGCTCGCCAAGAGTCCGTGGGGAGTTTTTACCATCGGCATGACGATTCCTGTCGCACTCCTAATGGGAATTGGTTTGCGAACAGGACGGATCAGTGTGCGCTGGGTGACCGCCTTCGGTGTGGCGGGGCTCGCGTTTGCCGTTTGGGGTGGGCAATTTCTCCACCAGTTTCCGGCTATCGAAAGCTGGTTTCATCACGACGAGAAATGGCTTGCCTGGGCCATCATGATCTACGGACTCGCAGCATCGATCCTGCCGGTATGGCTACTGCTAACGCCCAGGGATTATCTCAGCACCTTTCTAAAATTAGGTACCGTCGCGGCGCTCGCCGTCGCGGTGGTGACTTTGCGTCCGATGCTTTTGATGCCGTCGATTTCGCGCTTCATCGATGGCACCGGTCCGGTGTTCGCCGGCCCAGTGTTTCCCTTCGTTTGCATCACAATCGCCTGCGGTGCGGTCTCGGGGTTTCACTCACTGATCGCGTCCGGCACCACATCGAAAATGCTGGGCCGCGAATCGCGCATCCGCGACATCGGCTACGGCGCGATGGTGACCGAAATGATGGTCGCGCTCATGGCAATGATCGCCGCGTGCGTTCTGCAGCCCGGCGAATATTTTGCGATTAACACGAAAGGCGCTCCGAGCGAAGTCGTCGCGAAGATCAGCGCGTCCGGCTTTCCAGTAACGGAAGCCGGGATGCAACAGCTTGCGTCGAATCTGGGCGAATCGACGATGTTCGGCCGGGCCGGCGGCGCGCCGACTTTCGCCGTTGGGATGGCGCATATGTTTTCGCGCATCACATCGAACCCGACCGCACTGGCCTTGTGGTATCACTTCGCGATCATGTTCGAGGCGCTCTTCATCCTGACCACCCTCGATGCAGGAACACGCGTCGGCCGATTCCTTCTTCAGGACTTGTTAGGCAATTTGTGGCGACCGCTCGGCGACACGAGGTCGTGGCCGGCAAATTTTCTTTCGAGCACATTACTTGTCGGCGCGTGGGGCTGGTTCCTTTACCAGGGCATTCTCGATCCGCTCGGCGGGATCAACAGCCTCTGGCCGCTCTTTGGGCTCGCGAATCAGCTTCTCTCCGTGATCGCGCTTTGTCTGGGGACGACGGTGCTGATCAAGATGGGCAAAACACGGTACGTTTTCGTGACGATCGTGCCGCTGGCGTTCATGGTCGCTGTTACTTTCTCAGCGGCATACCTCAAGATTTTTTCGCCAGATGCGAAGCTCGGTTTTTTGAGCGGAGCGGAATCGCTCGCGCAAGCCGCAAGGGCAGCCGCCAATCCGGCAAAGGCGCAGATGTTGCGGCAGGCAGCGGTCTGGCGCTTCGATGCGCTCGTCGCGTTTGGATTCGTAACACTGGTTTTCCTGATCGTTGTCGGCTGCGCGATCGAGTGGTATCGGCTGTTAAGCGGACGCAAGCGAGTCGTTCTCCACGAGAGCGAATTTGTGCCGCTCGCGCGTGTTCCGTCCCATCCCGCTTAGGCCGGTGGATAGAAAGCATCTCGTGTCGGCTGCGCGCCGGCTGATGAAGCAACCGACGGCACCGTTTCACGAAGATGCTGTGCGCAACGAGATCGTTGCCCAGCTACGGCAATTCCCTCACGTTCGTGTCGAGCACGACCGATTTGGCAACGTCATTGCTCGCTACCGTCGAAAAACTCGACGCGCGGCGCGGTGGGCGTTCGCCGCGCACATGGATCATCCGGGCTGGGTCCGGACAAAGGGGGGCGGATGGCAATTCCTCGGGTCTGTCCGTGAGAACTTTCTCGTCAACCCGCGGACGCTCGAATTCGAAGGATTCGCGATGTGGGACCTGCCGGCTTTCGAATTGAGGAACGGTAAGATTCATTCGCGGGCCTGTGACGATCTCATCGGATGCGCAGAGATCATTTGTCTATTTCACGAACTGGAAGCAGCCGATGCCGACGTGCATTGCCTCGGAATTTTCAGCCGTGCGGAGGAAGTCGGTTTCTGGGGTGCGATCCAGCTCGCACGCTCAAAACTCATCCCGAAAGCGACCACAATTTTCTCGCTCGAAACGAGCACACCGCGCGGGTCGGCGGAGATTGGACGGGGACCGATCGTGCGCGTAGGCGATCGATTATCGATTTTTGATAACGCGGCGACGGCAGCCGTCGTTAATGTTGCGCGCGAATCGAACATT
>JBDUAZ010000112.1:0-4410 GCA_040004385.1 Chthoniobacterales bacterium
CGAATCAAGAGCTCTGGGCTCTTCGTTTTGAAAAGTTGAGAAGCCATTTGTTGTTCTCCTTCGTCCGAACGGCGAATGCGCGGGTGTGATGCGAGAGTCGGATCGTGACATTCCGGCGTCCGCGCGGTCAATCCTTAGTTTACGGAGGCGAGAAGCGATTAGGCCGCTTTCGCGATACCGCGAAAGGCGCGGCTTGCCTTGTACCGCGCGCTTGTGACCTCGTCGAACGCCTGCTAAATCCCAAGGCATGGGTCGCCAATGGCTGCATGCGAAACGCGAGGTCGCCGGTCTAAAAAAGGGCCAGGCTGTCGGCAAGCTCGTAAAAGAAATGATGGTTGCCGCGAAAATGGGCGGCGCTGACCAAGCGGGCAACGCGCGTCTCGCCGCCGTCGTGGAAAAGGCGCGCAGAGCAAGCGTCAGCCGCGATGTCATCGACCGCGCGATCAAAAAAGGGGCCGGTATCGGTGGCGAAAAGCTCGAGATGGAGCACGTTGTTTTCGAGGGTTACGCACCGCATAAAGTGCCGCTGATCGTCGAGGTCCTTACCGATAACAACAACCGGACCGCGCCCGAGATCCGCGTCCTCTTTAAAAAAGGCGGACAACTCGGCGTACCCGGCGGTAACAAATTTCTCTTTGACCACGTCGGGCTCGTAGAAGCTCACCACGCGGACGCGAACGCAGATATCGAGGCCGCCGCAATCGAAGCCAACGCGCAGGATGTCGAGCCGCTTTCGCACGCCCAGAACGACGACATTCCTGAAGGGAAAACGGGAGCGCGTTTCACCACGGCGCGCACCGATCTGCATGCCGTTTCGCAATGGCTGGCGGCAAATGGCTGGAACGTCGTAACGAGCGAGCTCGGATACGTACCCAAAAGCTTTCCCGAACTTTCCGACGAAGAGCGCTCGGATGCGGGCGAATTTCTTCAGCGGCTCGAAGACCACGACGATGTCCACCGCGTCTGGGCGGCATTGAAATGATGGAAGACGATGTCACGCGCCTCGTGGTCGGTGATGCGGTTGTCGCGGCCACGGAAGAAGGACGTCGCGGTCTATTCCGGCGGAAGAAGAAACAGAAGGAGGAGCATAGACCGCTGACGAATTGCGAAAACTGCGGAACTACTTTGACGGGCCATTATTGTGCGGAATGCGGGCAACACGCCATCGATTATCGCCGCTCACTCTGGCGCGTTTTAATCGATGCCGCGGACTCCTTTCTTAATTGGGACACAAAATTTCTTAACTCCGTCGGTGTCTTGCTGACGCGTCCGTGGAAATTAACGAACGATTTCAACGCCGGGCGCCGTGCGCGTTACGTTCATCCGCTGCGGCTCTATCTTCTCGCGAGCATTGCGTTTTTCCTCATCGCGAAGCTCCTGCATTTCACTCCGCACGACGCGATCGATTTTAAACCGGAAGATCGCGCGGAACTGGATACTGCTCTCGCGAAGCTTTCCGCGCCTGACTCCGCGCTGAGCCCTGAAGAGCGCGCTAAAGTGGACGCAGCTCGCGTGAAATTGACGCAGGGAGACGGAACCCTCAGCTCGGCCGATCGCGATCAGGTGAAGGGCGCTCTCGCGACAGCGATTGCGCACGGCATGAAAGAAAAATTCAAACGGAAAGAACGCGTCCGGATTAAGGAAGCGCTTGCGAATGTCCCAGAAGCGCCGCCGGCTGAAACCGAGCCCGTCGATCCGGAGTTCATAGGCCCTCCTGCCCCCAACATTCCCGGTCCCGCTCCGAACTTAAAAAAGGATGGAGCATTTCATTTTTCCACCAAGTTGGACAAAAAAGAGAGTCCGTTCGGCGCCTGGATGGAGAGTCGCATCAAAGACAAGGTCGGCGGAGACGGCACGAAGGCGAAGCTGTTTCTCGAGACCCTCCGGAGCAACATCCCGACGATGATGCTCTGCTGCATTCCGCTCTTTGCGTTCGTCCTGAAAGTGCTCTACCTGCGAAAACGACGCTACTACGTCGAGCACCTCGTCTACGCGCTCCATATCCACACCTTTGCCTACGTGGGCGCGGTCGTTATCACTTTGCTCGCGATGGGCCTAGACCGCTCCATTCCCGGGCTGCGCGGTCCGCTCATCGGTGTCCTCTGCGCGACGGCGTTCGTGCAGTTGTTTCTTTCTATCCGGCGCGTCTACGGCCAGGGATGGTTTATGACCACCTGCAAATTCGTGCTTGGGGGCGTCGCTTATTTCGTCGTGCTTCTTCTCGCATTGGGCGTGACCGCGTTCGTTACGCTTCTGCTGCCGGGATAACCGCAGCGGCTACCATCGCCCGCGCCTCGTCGAGGGCTTCGCTTAGCCTCGATGGATCTTTTCCGGAACCCCGCGCATTGTCCGGACGACCGCCGCCTTTGCCGCCCACAATCGGCGCGATCCGCTGAATGATTTCATTCGCACGAATTTTTTGTGTAAGGTGCTTCGGGACCGTCGCGACGAAATCCACCCGACCGCTCGTCGTGCCCGCAAGAAGAATTGGAACGCTGAGCTTCTCCTTCAGCGCGTCGGCTACAGCTTGCAGCAACGCACCGTCTGCATTCGGCACTTCGGCGATACATGCGTTCGCTCCGGTGTGTGATGCGGCAATTTCGTTTGCAAGCGTCGTTGCCCTAATGACCAATTCCGCCTCCGCCGCTTTCGCGTGCTGTTTTTCCCATTCGTGAACTTCCGCATCGAGCTGTTTCAGATGCGCGCTGCGCGCGTCAATCGCCTCTACCCCTTTCGCGCTGTTCTCGGATGCAAAGTCGGGCAGCGCCGTGATTCCAGGTTTCTTGCGCGACAAAGCCGCAAACTTCTCCTCCTGCCGCGCTGCTTCCTGCTCCGCCCATTTCAAAACCTGATCGCCCGCGACCGCTTCGATTCGTCGAATGCCAGCTGCGATAGCCGATTCGCTCACGATCTTGAACCAACCAATCTCTCCCGTGGCGCGCACATGCGTGCCACCGCACAACTCCATCGAGTAGCCGTTCAGCGCACTCGCCTCGCCGCCAATCTGCACGACGCGGACGACGTCGCTGTATTTGTCGCCGAAAAACTGTTGGATATCCGCGCGCTTCTTCGCCTCCGCATACGGAATCTCCGTCCAGGCAACGCCCGCGTTCTCCGCGATCCGCTCGTTCACCAGCCGCTCGACGTCGCGCACCTGGTGGTGGGTCATCGCCGCGCTCGAAAAATCGAACGTCAACTTCTCCGGTCCGACATAGCTCCCCTTTTGTACCGCATCACGCGAGACAATTTCGTGCAACGCCCAATGCAGCAGATGCGTGACGGTATGATGCCGCTCGATCGCGCGGCGGCGCGGGACATGGTAACGCACCGTGACGTGTTCGCCGACCGCAGGCTCTTCTGTGCCATCGACAAAGTGCAACCACGTCTCGCCTGATTTCTGCGTCTGCGCGACGCGCCAAATTTTGCCGTCGCCTACGAGCTCACCCGTGTCCCCAACCTGCCCGCCCATCTCCGCATAGCAGACCGAGTTGTTCAAAATTACAACCGATCCGCTCTTAGCCGACGCAATTTCCTGCACATCTGCGCCGGTATGATCGTGCTCGTATCCAAGAAATTGCGTAGGCTGTTTCGCGCTGATCTCTGAAACCTCAATCGCCGTTTTCTTCTGCGCCTGGCGTGCGCGTGAACGCTGCTGCTCCATCCGCCGTTCGAACCCTTCCTTGTCGACCGTGAGTCCGCGTTCGCGTGCCATCAGCTCCGTTAAATCGAGGGGGAAACCCTGCTCGTCGTACAAACGGAATGCGAAGTCGCCGTCGATGGACGCCGGATTCTCCGCGAGGTTGCTCTCAAACAGCACAATCCCTTTATCGAGCGTGTTGTTGAACGCCTCTTCCTCGCGTCGAATCGTGTCGCGCACGAGTTGTTGTTTCGCTTGCAATTCGGGAAAAATTCCGCCCATCGTCCGGACAAGGACGTCGACCAGTTTATAGAAGAACGGCTCGTGAAAACCGAGCGTGCGGCCGTAACGAACCGCCCGGCGCAAAATACGGCGCAGAACATAGCCGCGGCCTTCGTTGCTCGGCTGAATGCCGTCGGCAATCGCGAAGGCCAACGTGCGGATGTGATCGGCGGTGACGCGGAATGCGATGTCGATTTTTTCCTGTTCGGCCTCGCCTGCACTCCCGAATTTCGGTAGGGTCGATCTGTAACGCTTCCCGCTAAGTTTTTCGATTTCCTCGAAGAGCGGGCGGAAAATATCGGTCTCGTAGTTCGATATCGTGGCGGAAAAATCGGTAAGATTTTTTGTGCGTTGAATGATCGCCGTCACGCGCTCGAACCCCATGCCGGTGTCCACGTGGCGCTGCGGAAGCGGCGAGAACGTGCCGTCCGCGTTCGCATTGAACTGGATGAAAACGAGATTCCAAATCTCGATGCAGCGTGGGTCACCGA
>JBDUAZ010000020.1:0-4410 GCA_040004385.1 Chthoniobacterales bacterium
AAAACTTACTCGTAACGCAACGCTTTTACCGGGTCCAGACGCGCCGCGCGATACGCCGGAATGAGCGCGAAAATCCAGCAGATGATAAACGCGCTCACGCAAATAATTGCCACATCCCGCGGCACGACTTGCGCGGGGATTTCCGAGAATTGATAGACCTGCTTTGGGAAAACTTCGAGACCCGTTGTGTTCGCGAGCCAGCGACTGAATTCGTTCCGATAGCGAATCAGCGTCATTCCTAGCGCGAGACCACTGAGCGTGCCGAACAGGCCAACGACAACACCCTGACCGAGAAAGACCCAGACGATCTGCCAGATGTTCGCGCCAATTGCTTTCATAATTCCGATGTCGCGAGTTTTTTGTACGGTCACCGTGATGAGAGTGTTCATGATCCCGAATGCCGCGACCACCACGATGAAGAAGAGCAGGAAAAACATCACGGTTCGCTCCAGTCGCACGGCCTCGAAGTACTGACTGTTCATTTCGATCCAGGTCTGCGCGTATTGCGGCGGTTGCAGGAATTGTTCGATCGCCTTCTTTACGCCATCCGCGCCGTAGGGATCGTCAGTCTTGACGGTGATTCCGTGGAGCGCGTCACCCAGTCCATACAACTCCTGTCCGATATACATCGGCACGAGCAGGAACTCAGCGTCGTGCAGGTAATGCCCAGTCTCGAAGATGCCTGTCACGGTCAGCTCTTTCGGGAGCACGATCTCGCGCAGTTTATCGATTGCCTGCCGTTCCTCGGCACCCTTTGTTTTCTCCAGCTTTTTTATTCCGTCGAGAATTTCGCCAAGATTTCCGGGCGAATAAATCGTGAGCTTGTCACCAACGCCTATCTGCAACTTCCGCGCGAGCTCCACCCCGAGGACGGCTGATTCGCCCTCGAGGTCGAGCGTTCCTTTCTTAATGAATTTCGCCAGCGGGATGACTTTCTCTTCTTCATCGGGATCAATTCCCCGAATCATTGGCGCCAGCCGGCGGTTTTGAAATTCGACGATCACGGGCCCCTGGATGTAAGGCGCGGTCGCCACCACGCCGGGGGTGTTCCTGATTTTTACGGTCAAGTCCCGCCAATCGTGCAGGACGTCTTCGGTGGTGACTAAAATATGCGCATCGAAATCGATCACCTTCTGACGGAGCTCCCGGTCGAATCCCGTCATGACGGAGATGACGAGAATCAGGACGGTCACGCCCAGCGTCACGCCGATTACGGAAATGAGCGTGATGATCGAGACGAACGTTCGCTTCGGTTTGAGGTAACGAAGGGCGAGGAAGAAGCTGAAGGGCAGTTTCAAATCGCGCTTACCGTCGCGAGAATCGCCGCCGTTTCCAGCGGGAATGCGCACGGCAGTCTGTCATCCTGAGCCGCGGAGACGACGAAGGGCCTCTCAAAACTCCGACCGTTGCCCACGACGAACCGAGAGCTACAAAGCCCTCGCGTTGCGCCTGCACTTATGGTTTCGCAAGGCATGTAGCGAGTAGGCGAGGTCCTTTTTTGGCGCGCTTCGCCGGCCTCAGGATGACCGCCGTTTAATGAACGACCTACGGTGCAACCGCGTTGGCCTGCAATTCTTCCAACGAAACGAACTCCAGCGCAGAGGAATGCGTCGCCTCCAAATCAATCGGCGCAGCGCGACCGCGGCGGAGCGCTTCCGCCCAGCGCGTGACGCAAACGCACCAGCGATCTCCGGGTTTAAGACCAGGAAAATTCCATTCCGGATGCGGCGTGACGAGATCGTTGCCATCGAGGACCGAGAAATCGAGGAACTCCTCCGTCAACTGCACGCAAACGGTATGCAGCCCTTTATCGTCCGGCCCTGTGCGACAATAACCGTCGCGATAAAATCCCGTCACCGGATCGCGGCAACAACACTTCAGCTCAGTCCCCAGCACATTCGTCGGCATGACGCGCATGATATCACGTGACCGACAGCAGTTGAACCTCGAATACTCGCCTGCGAACTTGCTGCGCAAGACCGGTCCGTTCGCGGAACAGATATCATGAGAGGAGATCAAAAACGTAAGGAGATCATCGCCTATTGGTTGCTGCCAGCCGAACCGGCGCGTGAGTATTTTTCCTCGATCATCCGCGACCTGGCTAAGCGCTACCATGCGCCCTCCTTTGAGCCGCATCTTACGATTTTCATCGCCCCATCCAGCCAATTAACAGCGGCAACTGCACTGCGCGAAACCATTGCGGACGTCCAACCGATCCGCCTTTCTGTGCGTGGAGTCGGATATTCCGACGCGTTTACGAAAACGGCTTTCGTCGAGTTCGATTCCACCCCACCGCTGCGAGAGATCGCAGAAGCTTTTCGCCGGAAAATGCCTTCTGCTGGCGATGACGAGTTGAATCCCCATCTCAGCTTGCTCTACAAGGCGATGTCGCATATCGAAAAAGAGCGAATTGCAAAATCGCTTTCGTCGCTGCCATCCGAAGTGGAGTTCAACTGCGCGAAAGCAATCCTGTGTCGCGTCCCGATCGAAACCCGGGCGGACGTCGAATCCTGGAGAACGGTCGCCGTCGAACCCCTGCGTCCGGGAGGCGGCAGTCGATGAAAACGAAGGTTTTCGGGCATCACGACGAAACGACAATCGACAAACAAAACGTGCCTTTGCCGCGGGCGGCGAGCGTGCTCTTCTTTGCGCCGACACAAGGTCACGCGCAAACGCACAGCGCCTTGCCCGCTGATACCCGACCGCCGAGACTGCACGCGGAATGGATGCGATCGTCGGCATTGATTTAGGTACGACCAATTCGCTCATCGGCGTCATGGACGCGGGCTTTCCTATCCTGCTCGCCGATGCGAACGGCCGTCGACTTACGCCGTCCGTCGTTCACTTTCCTGCCGGCGGCGAATCGCTTGCAGGCGAGTCGGCAGAGCGAATGCGCGTTTTGAAGCCGTCGCAGACAATTTACTCTGTTAAACGATTCATTGGACGGCGCAGCGATGAGCTTCACGATGAAGACGCGCGAATCGGTTATGCGCTTTCACGACGTGCGAATGAGCCAGTACGTGTGCGCGCGAATCAGCGGAAGTATTTACCGGAAGAGATTTCAGCGCGCATCCTTGAGAAACTGAAGCGCGATGCAGAAACAGCGCTTGGCCATTCCGTTTCGCGGGCCGTCATCACGGTGCCGGCCTACTTCAACGACGCGCAGCGCAATGCGACGAAGCGTGCCGGGGAATTAGCCGGTTTCACTGTCGAACGGATCATTAACGAGCCGACGGCTGCGGCTCTCGCCTACGGGTTGGATAAGCTAAAAGGCCGCTCGAAAATCGCGGTCTACGATCTTGGCGGCGGGACGTTCGATATTTCCATTCTCGAATTGAACGGAGGCGTGTTCGAAGTGCTTTCGACAAATGGGAATACGCACCTGGGGGGTGACGACATCGACGCGGCGATCGTCGCGCACTTGCGCGAGCACGGATTCCCGCGCGACGCCAGCACGGAGGCGCTGGCGCGGCTGCGCGCATCAGTCATTGCGGCGAAGCATCGCTTATCAGACGAAGATTCGGCGTCCGTCGACGTGCCCTTCGTCAATGGGTCACAAAGTTTTTCTTATCGCCTGACGAAGGAGGAGCTGAATCGGCTCGCGGCACCGATCATTGAGAAGACGCGCGCTCATTGCATCCGTTCGCTCGCCGATGCTAAGCTGACGCCCGCGGAATTAGACGACGTCGTGCTGGTGGGTGGTGCGACGCGCATGCCATTAGTGCGTGGAGTGGTGGCGGATGTATTTGGGCGTTCGCCGAACGTTTCGCAGAATCCGGATGAGGCGGTCGCGATCGGCGCCACAATCCAGGCCGGAATTCTTTCCGGTGTGGTGCGGGACGTTTTGCTTCTCGATATTACTCCACTGTCGTTAGGCATCGAGACATTCGGTGGCCTCATGAACGTCATTATTCCGCGAAATTCGACGATACCGATCAAGGCCGGAGAGATGTTTACGACTGCCGTTTTCAACCAGAGCTCGATGCTGATCAAAGTATTGCAAGGCGAGCGCGAAATGGCGCGCGATAACTGGTTGCTTGGTGAATTTCAAATTGATTTTGCGCCGGGGCCGAAAGGCGGCCCGCGCGTCGGTGTGCAATTTGAAATCGATGCGAATGGAATACTGAGCGTTCTGGCCCGCGATATAAAAACGGGCACGGAACGGGTTCTACAAATCAAAAGTGCCGTCGACGTGTCAGATGACGCGGTCGAAGCGATGATTGCCGAATCCCTCGATCACGCTTTTGACGATATGAACGAACGCATCTGGACGGAGTCCAAATTGAAGGCCGAAGAGATGCTGGCAGCCGTCAATACAGCGCTCAGTCTCATACGGGACAATATCGCGGAGGATGAAAAAGAGCGGATTACAGATGCGGCGGCCGAGGTTGGCAGGGCACTCAAAAGCAA
>JBDUAZ010000059.1:0-14923 GCA_040004385.1 Chthoniobacterales bacterium
CAATTTTTGCGTGACTATAGACGCGCGCCGCGTCCACTGCGCCGACGCCGCTCCGCGCGATAGCTGCAATCGTAAAGCGCCAGAATTCGCCAGTCGGCGAAAGCAATTGCATCGCGTCGCCCGCGTTCACGCCGAGTGTATTTGCAAGGCGCGCTCCGACAATTACCGATGCCGGATTGTTGCGGAAAGTTTCGAAATCGCCTTCGATCAATTGCGTACCGAGATCGGTCGTTTTTAAATGCGATGCCGCATCGATGCCGAACAGATCGACCGTCGCATTATCGAATCCGGCGCGGCCACTGACACTCCCACGCAGGACGGGGGAGCAGGCGGCCACATTTCCGAACTGCCGGCTCACGCGCATGATCTCTGTCGCGTCGGGAATCCCTTCTGTGGACCGGCGGCGGGCGGCAGTGAGTTTTGCGTTCTTAGGCGGTGCGATTATACCAGCGGATTGAGTTTGAAATCGCGATTTCATAACGAGCGCGCCGTTGCTGCCCAGGGTCGAGTCGATGAAATGCTGGGCAAAACCCTGGGTCTGCGCCTGCGTGCAAATAAAAATGGCAACGCCGAAAACGACGCCGCACAAGCTCAGTACGAACGCGCGTTTGCGATGGCTGAGAAAATGAAGCGCAATGTAGAGCGGCGGTGTCACCGGACGATCGGGGAGTTCGGCGTTTGGACGACGCGGGTCCGCGTCATTTGACCCGGCCGGAGCCGGTCCTGATCCGACACAACTACGCGCTCGCCTTCGGCAACACCTGATCCGGCTTCGGTGAAGTCCAGCGTGCGATTTCCGATTTTTACCGTGCGCGCCTGCACGAAATGATTTTTTACGACTAGCGCCTGATCGACAAGCAGCGCGCGCGTCGGAACAAGCAGCACATTTTCGTGCCTGCCGGTGATGATATTCATTTCGCCCGTCATCCCTGCCATCAGATTCTCCGGCGGATTTTCCAAGTCGAGCACCACGGTGTAGCGCTGTGTGTCCGGATCAGCAGCGGGTTGAATTGCAGAGACCTTGGCCGTGAACTGGCGCGCGCGGTAGGCATACACTTCCACCAGGGCTTTCATGCCGGGCTTCACTTCACCGACGTCCTCTTCGTTCACCTCGCCGCGCACATAATTCTTATGCGCAGCGATCGCGAACAGTTGATTCGATTCCGCGACGAGCTCACCATCGATCGTTTGAATGGCCGTCAATAATCCGTCGAGCGGGGAACGGATCTCCGAATTCTTCATCTGCGCCTCGAGCTTTTTACAGGTAGTATCGAGCATCTCGAGATTGCGATCGCGCTCGATTCGTTCGGATTCGAGCAAACCACGAAGCCGCGTCACCTCGCTTTTTGCCTTCTCGAATTCAACTGCTGGAACGTTGCTGAGCGATGTCAGCTTTGCGAGCCGTTGGATGTTGTCCTCGGCGACGCGCAGTGGCTCCGAAGATGGCAGCGGCAACTCGGCGCGCTGCATCGCGGCATGCAAATCGGCGCGCGCTTGTTTTAACTGACGCGCCGTTGTCTCGTCCGCGATCGTCGCGAGAAGCTGACCCTTTTCGACGTTCTTGCCGATAGCGCCGCGTCCCGCCGAAAAGGGATCGGCTAATTGAATAAATCCGGCGTTTTGCGCGCGCAAATGAATCACGAATGTCGGCTCGATGCGCACGCTGCCGTAAACCGCTGAGATCGCGGTGCCGCGGCGAACGATCGCCACCTCGGCGACAGGCAATGTTGCGTAGTAAACGAGAGAGATAATTAGCGCGAGTGCCGCGGCCGCGATGGCGAGCGATTTCGGCGAGCGAGGAAGCTTCAAGAGCAGCAACTAATGTGACTTTCCAGGCGTGTCGCCGGAAAATTGAAAGTAACGGCCGGTAGCACGGTCCCATTCTGCGAGCGCAACATTTTGCTCGTAGGCGGCTGTGAGCGCGGCGCTCTTCGATTGCAGAAAGCTCGTCTCCGCCGTGCGGAATTCGAGCTGCGAGGAAAGGCCTTGCACGAGATTTTCCTGGACAGCAGTTACGTTTTGTTCCGCCGCCTGGGCTGCAGTGCCGAGCGCTTTTCGTCGTGCGCGAATCGATCGCAGCTGGTTGTCGATCGTGGCAAGCTCTCGCGGCACATTCGCTTCGAGCTTGCGAAGGAGCAGTTCATTCACTTCCCGCACCGCGCGTTGACGCGCCACCTGCCCGCCGATTTTTCCATTATCGATGACGCGCCACGTGTAACTGCCGCCGGCGCGCAATTCCGATGAAATGATGTCGTCCGATCTTCGGGGCGACCCTTCGCTCCCGCGGCGCAAGCCAGCGATCGGGATGTAATCCCCGGATATCGTCGCGTTGATTGACGGATAATATGCCGCTTCAATCATCCGCTGATTTTCTTCAGCAGCGCGGACGAGCAAACGCGCGAGTTTTAGATCAGCACGGCGCGCGAGCGCCGAGGAAGTCTCTGCATTCAAATCAAAATCCGTGGACGCTGTTGCGAGCGCGCCCTCCGGCGCGGCATACCGCAAATCGCCGCTGAGATTTTCTCCCATCGTTTCCGCGAGTGTCAGGAGCGCTCCGGCGTATGCGCGCCGGGAATCTTCGATGCGCGGGTTCAATTCGTTTTCGAGTAACCTGGCAGCAATGACGGCCGCGCGGTCGGCTGTTCCCACCTGGTAGCGATCGGTCTGCGTCGCAATATTGTGCGCAATGCGGTCGCGTTGCGCCTCGCCGAGCGCGCGGAGAGCATCGTTATAAAGCGCCGTGTCGAACGCGATGCGAAGCGCGTGTAGTTGTCCGACGATAGCAACGTTCAACTGCTGCTCGGCAATTATCAGCTCGAGGTTGCCGCGGCGATAGGCCGCAGGTATCGCAGCGTTGAAAACAGGCTGGACGAAAAACCCGCGAGCGAACCCAAACGGCTGATTCGACTTCTCTCCAGCACGATGTCCGCCCTGGTCGCCACCGACGACGTTGATTCTGACGTCCGGCAACGCCGTGGCCCGCAAGACAAGCCGTCTCCCTGCGGCCTCTTCAAGACCGAGCCGTGCTTGCTGGATCGTCACATTCTTTTCGAGCGTTTTCGCCATCGCGGCGTCGAGGGTGATTGCGCCGGCGTTGTCACAGAGCGCACTAACGAGTGCTAAGCAAAGGCCAACGCGCGCGAGTTTCATTTATCGGCGCCTAAACTCGCAGGCGGTTTCGCCAGGTTAAAGATCTGCTTTTGCCGGCCATTCTCGGCGTCGGTTTTTAGCGCCTTTGATTCGAAGCCGTACGTTTCGGACTCGCGGCCCGAGGCGCGCGCGAGTTTCGTAAGCGCTACGTTGTAGAGATAAATCGCACTGAGCCGCGTCGTTCGTGTCCGCGTTACGTCCGTTGCGGCCTGCAGGACATCGAGCTGTGTTCCAAGCCCAGCGGCGAGATTTCCTTTCGCCATCTCAAGCGATTCGTCCGCGTTTTGCACATTGCGCGTCTCCGCCTCGAGGCTCCGGTTGGCCTGCTCCATGTCGAGGAATGCGCTTCGTACATCGGATGAGGCGGAGGCGCGGGCGGCCTGCAGCGCGAGGATCGCCGCGTCGCGCCGGGCGCGCGTCGCGCGGACGCGGCCGCGGGTGGCGAAGCCGTCAAAGATGTGCCAACTCGCATTTAACCCGGCTACATATCCGTGGTTGAATTCGCGGCCAATTTCCGGATCGCGCTCGCTATAAACTTCGTACCCCGAAAATGCTTCCACGTGCGGATGCATTTCACTTTTATCAAGCAACAACTGCTGCTCTTCTATCTCGACATCCTTCTGCCGCGCCTTCACTTCCGGACGGTTCAGCTCGGCGCGGGCGAGGTTTTCATTCAGATCCGGGTGGCGGCGGTTGTATTGCAATTGTCCGGAGACTTCGAGCGGCGGTGTGCTTGTTCGCCCATGTGACGCGACGCCCAGAAGTTCGCCCAAGCGCAGATAAGCGTTCTGTAGTCGCGTCTGCGCGTCGATCAGCTCCGGCTCTTCGTTGGCAAGCGCCACCTGTGCGCGGCGAACGTTTAACTCGCCAACTGTTCCCGCGCTCAGACGCTCCTGTTGGGTCTTCAATTCATCTTTCAAAACACCAAGCGACTGCTCTCGTACCCGGATTTTAGCCCGATCGAGAAGGACGTCGTAGAACGCAACTCGCACATCCATCCCGACGCGCGCGGCAACGGCCTCGTATTCGCAAATGCGCTTTTCCTCAGTCAATCGTGCGATCGCGAGCTGACTAGTAACGGCGCCACCGGTGTAGAGGTTTTGCACGACCCGCAGCGATGCGTTGTAATCGTTATCGCGCAGGCGGGATTCCTCCTGGCGAGCGCGTTTCCGCAACAGTCCCGTCGAAACAACCGACGGAAGAAATCCGGAGCGAGCCTCAACCACTCCGCCGCGCGCGGCCTCCACTTGCTTCCGGGCGATCGCGATATCTGGGTTCTGTTTTAGCGCGAGGGCCACGGCTTCCTCCACCGTGTAACCCGGCGCCGCGTGCAAACTCCGCGTCGCAAGCACAAATAGGAAGGCCAAAGGAGCAATTTGAGCACCTAAGCGCATTCGACTATCTCGACAGTGCACCCTATTTTTTCAATTAAAATCCCTTCGCATAATAGTTTGCGCCCGCTCAATCGGGAGGCAAAATACCCACCAATTACAAGGTAGTTCGGTTGGAATAGATGATTGAGCGTCTTGCGACTGACTAACCAAGGTTATCCCGACATGAATCAGAAGATTAAATTCATTACGATCTCGCTCTCTGCCATCCTTGCGGTAAGCAGCAGCGCCGCCGTTATCTCTGCCGACGACAAGCCGCTCGACGTGGTGCTCAAGGCGATGCGCGCGCAGCTCGACGCCAAATCATACCGCGCGCACATCACTTCTTCGACATCTAAGGGCACAAACAGCACGATGGTCGTCGAATACGTCGCGCCCGACCGCTATCGCATGACCAGAAAATCACGGGCCGGCGCAAAAAGTTTCGACATGGAGTACGTTATTGCCGGCGGAGGGATGTACGTCAAAGGGCCGAACGGCCAATGGGTGAAATCCCCGATTGACGCGGGCGAGATGATCAAAGCATTCCGCGACCCAAAGATGATCGAGGAACTAACGAAGACGGCGGACGTGAAACTCGTCGGTCCCGACATGCTCGAGGGGATGCCGATGCTCGTCTATCAATACACGCAAACCAACCCGCTCGGCATCAACTTGAAGAGTATCGCCAAGACATGGCTCGCCGTTGCCGATGGTCTGCCGCGTCAGACCGAAACCGAGGGCGAGTTTGAAGGAATGAAGACGAAGACGCTCGTCAGGATCTCCGATTACAACTCCGACATTAAGATCGAATCCCCGGTCAAATAACGGAGCGTCGCCAGTCGCAGCGAGGATGTCAGGGACGGTTTTTGGGCAGCCTCACAAGCGCCAGGATCAACTCGTATCAAGCGCTATTTCCGCTTGCAACTCATCCGTCGGAAGAGTGCGTAATCGGCGCCATTCCTCCTCAAGCTCTCCGGTATCGTAGAGCAAAAAGCTTCCCGTCGCAGTCGCGTAGAGGCCGGCCTCCACCGTTAAGCGAGTCGTGGCAGTGATCGCGCGCCAATAAGCCGAAAGTTGCGGCCGGTAGCGCTCGCGCAAAGATTCGACTTCTGCCTCGCTCGCGCGGTTCGTTTTCCAATCGATGATGAGACATTTGCCGGCATCCGGATCGAACAGCGCCAGGTCGACAAATCCTTCGAGACACGTGCGCTTATCGACGCTCCAGAAAAACGGCATCTCGGGATGAGCAACGGGCGATCCTGAATCAATCCGCCGACGAAAATCCGAAGCGCCGGACAGATGCTCGAGTAATCGGCGCCATTCCCTGCGCGACCGGGCTGCATCTGGCGAATGCCCGAGCTCGCGTTCGAAGATCTCGTTCCACGACGCGGGCTCACTTTCCCACGGAAGGTGTTCGACGAGCTGGTGCCACCAGCGGCCGTAGAGCGTCGCGACGTTGTCAGCGCGTGAGCGAAAGCGTGCCGGCGTCGCGGCATCGATGTCCACGCTCTGCGCGTCCGGTTCGTACGCGCTCGGGTTAACTTTGCGGACGAACTTATCTGCGCGCTCGAGGGCATGGCGGCGTTCTGTTTTGCCAAGGGGCGGAATTGCCATTGCTAAGCCAGCACGCTGTTCCCGCGCATGGGCATCCGCTTCCGCGGTTTTCAAGCACAGGTCCGCGGAGTCCGAGATTTTTTTGAACGCTGCCGCGTGCGTCGCCTCATTTCCGAAGTGGCTCAACTGCGCGGTCGAGGGCAGCGCGTTTCTCGAATTGAGAAATAACTCGCGGTCGTACGCAAGGACGAGCGTGTGTCGAGCACGAGTAGCAGCGACGTAAAGCAAGCGGGCCATTTCCTGCCGGACGGCAGCTTTGTTAATGCCGCGCACGTCCTCGCCGTAATCATCCTTCGTCAGTGCAATCAGCGGCTCGTTCGTACCCGGCACTTTCAGCACGCACGGATATCGCGGCGACGGATACATAATGCCGCGACCAAGAAACGGTAGAATGACGGCCTGCCATTCCGATCCTTTCGCCTTGTAGGCGGTGATGAGCTGAATTCCGTCGCCGGCAATCAGCTGCGTCTCGCGTTGGCCGAGAAAATCGGCGCGCAAGTTCGCGGCAAAATCACGGAGCGTCGCTCCATTCGCTTCCGCTTCGGCGACTTGCGCGAAGAGTGCGTCGAGGTTGTGCCCGAGGCGGGGAAAATCCTCCGTCGGCAACGCCGCGAGCCGCTCGCGCAGATGCGTTTGCTCGATAAGTATGCTGATTGCGTCGAACAGCGGCCGGCCCTGGATTTTCGTCCGCGTCTCCGCCAGCAACCGCAACGGCGACGACACGACTCCCACAGCCGAGATCGGCTGATCGATATGGAAGCGCGTGCGGTTGCCTGCCGAGAACTCAGCCAGGTCGCTGTCGGCAATTCCGAAAACTTCCCGCAGCACCCCGACCACTTCGTAGGCGTTGCGCGGATCGGCCATGATGGTGCAGAGCGCCGTTAGCCATGCATACGCGGGATTATCGCCCTTCAGATCGCTCTCCGACTGAATCGTCGCCGGCACGCCTGCATGCCGCAGGGCCGTTGCCATTGTGCGCAGCCACAGTTTGCGCGGACAAAGGATCGCAACGTCGCGCCACGAATTCGCGCGCAGCTTTTCCAGCCCTGTCGTTTTGATCCAATTGGCGAGCGCTTTCGCTTCGATCTGCGCCTTCTGGTAATCCTTTTGCTTCTTGCCCTTTGGCAGCAGCGTCGCATGAAACGGAACTTGCACGACCTGGCCCGGCAGCGCGTCGGGTCGCGGCTGCAGCTCGACGAATTCAACCTGCCCGTGCTTGTTGTTGAGAATTTCGCGGAAGGTCGCGTTCACGAAATCGACCTGTCGCTGATCGAGCCGAAACGTGACCGAGAATTTCAGCTCGTCGGCCGATGCGTCGCCGACGAGCGCGCAGTGAATTGCGCGGTAACGATCCAGGTCAGCGCGATCGCGGTAGATCGACTGCTGGAAATCGCCGACCATGCAGAAATGTCCGGCGCGCGGCGGATCCGCCTTCGTTTCGAGCCAGGGCCCCTTCGCACCCGGCGGACGAGCGATTTCGGTAAGGACGGAAAACTGCACCGGGTCGGTGTCCTGCGCTTCATCGAGGATGACACGAAAGTTCTCCTCGCGAATGCGCCGCGCAGCGGCTGGATGCCGCATCAATTCGTCCGCGAGTGCGACCTGATCGGCGTAGGTCACGACGCCGCGTTCCAGTCGGAAATCGCGGTAGTCGCGTTGCACTTCCGCGGCGACGCAAAGTGCGGCGTCAGTTACCCACGTGCGCAACGGCTGAAATGCGTCGCGCCATTTTTGTGCAAACTCCTTCGCTTCCGACGAACGCACGGGCCAGCGAACGAATTCCCAGTCTGCGGCGTAACGTCTCTCCCAGTCCTTCAATTCCGCTTTGGAATTCGCGATTGTATCTTCGGATTGCGATCGACCGACAGCGGAATAGACATCGGCGAAGTCCACCTTCGGACACGGGCCCATGCCGTCGGCCGGCGCGAGGGCTGATGGCGCATTGCGCGCGAGCTCCATGAGCTGACGCGCGGACGCGAGCCGAAAAAGCGCGGCGCGATTTTCCGCGCTCAGCCCGCGTCCGATGCGTGTGTGCTGCTGCACGAATTCCTCCCAAAGCTCCGTATCGTCTGTGACGAGATCGAGTGCCGCAGGCATCCCAACGTAATGGCCGTAATTGCCGAGCAGCTTCATGCAGAAGCTGTGGATCGTGCCGAAGAACGCGCGGTTGAGCGCTGCCTGCACGTCCGGCGGACAATACGAATCGAGAATGCGCTGCCGGGTGCGCTGCTGCATTTCGTCCGCCGCGCGGTGCGTGAACGTGACGACGACGAGCTTCGGCAGAATTTCGAGCGCGCGGCTTGAGCAGGCGATTCGCACGATGCGCTCCGTAATCGCGTACGTTTTCCCCGAGCCCGCCGCGGCGACGACGGAAAAGTTGCGGTCGAGCTCCTCCGCAAAACGCCGCCGGTCGTTGGTGTCGGCTGGTTCGCTCACCAAATGTCCTCCTCTTCCCGGACAAGAGCGGGATGCGTCAGCTCCCAGCGCGCCTCGAGAATGTCGGGATCAACTGCAATCGTCGCGAGCGGGTAGTCTTCGAAAAATCGAAAGTCGGAGCGGAGAGGCCCATGCATGCCGAAGATGCCGGTCGCCTGCATTCGCGCGAGCTCGGAAAAAATATCCGATTCGAGAGCGATATCTTCGCCGGCAAGCTGTGGAGCGACCGACCTAACGAGTGGTGAAACAAGGCTGACCCACGTCCGGCTGGCGCCGCACTCGCGCACCGCTAATGCGTAGAGCGCGAGCTGCAAGGCCGAGCCGTCGAGGAGGTTTTTGCGCAGGGCGGCCCGGCGTTTCTCCACATTTTCACGGCCGGTTGCGAGCGACTTTTTCGCGCCGGTTTTGTAATCGATGATCCAAAGCTCTTCAGCAACGAGCGAACCAGTCGCCAGTTGGGCACGCGCGAGAACGAGATCCACGCGGCCGCGAAGCAACAGGCTCGCCCCGTCTGTCACTGGTACGGCGAGGGATTCGCCGATCTTCCATTCGGCCGCGATCCATGGCCATGATTCAATACCTGCGAGTTTTTCACCGAGCATGCGCGACAGAAAGACCGCGTTGCGCCAACCGGATTGCCACCAATCCGGCAGGGGCTTGTGCGCCGCTGCGCAGACTCGCGTGACGTGATCACGCTTCGCTTCGGCGGCTTCCACGACGCGTTTGTCAATTTGGGAAGCGGTTGGAAGCCGCGTGAACTTTTTCTCCGCGCCGGCGGTAACCGATGCGAGCCAATCGTGCACCCACTTCCCGCTCGATGTGCTCCAAACATCGGCGTTTTCGTCCGCGCCTTCGACGCCGAGATACAGTTGCATCCACACAAGTGCGGGACAGGAGAGTAGTTTCTCAAACTGGCTGACGCTGAGCGTTGCTTTTTCTGTCGGCACGGCCTCGAACGCGAAATCGAATTTTCCGGCGGAGCTCGTCGGATCGCGCCGGGAATCGTAAGCGACACGGGTCTGTTGCCCATCTGCCGAAATCGCGCGCGTTACAGGTGCCAAGTCCGACGCGTCGAGCCACTGCCCCGTGGCGATGTGCAACTCGAGCATTGCCTGTTGCGTCAGAGGTCTGCTGTTTGTCTGCTGAAATTGTCGGGTAAAAAGTTCGCTCGGATTCCAGTGACGTTCCGGTGCGCCTTGTTGCACGAGGCTTGCGGCAAACGCGATCTCCTCCGTGGCCGATTCAAAAAGCGCGATGAGTTGACGTTCCGCAATCTGCCTCTGCTCGATCGGGCCGAGATAGAACGTATGGCCTTCACGAATCGTCGTGTGTCCTTCGCCCTGCCGACCGCGACGAACTGCGCGGCGGTTGAAATGGCGGGCGCGTTGATTAAACGCAGCGATCTCCTGCTCGGGGGCGAATTCGCCGGCCGGCGGCGGCGGCCAGAGGCCTTCGTTCGAGTCGGCAAAGATGAGATGCGACCACTCCTGGCCCTGTGCTTCGCGCATCGTGAGCAGTTGCACGCGGGCATAAGGATGATCGCCGGCGAGCGTGCGATCGGCGACAAAGCTCGAACCGACTTCCTCGAGCCAGCGAAGGTATAAGGCGCGTGAAAATTCAAGATCGAGGCGGTTCGTCCAATCACCCGTCCGATTTGCCAGCTCGATTGCGTGCTGCGTCCATCCAAACTGAGTGAGCGCATCACGCGTCTGTTCGAGAAAGTGCGCCAACGTTGCGCGAGGCGGAAGGAGATTGAGCCCCCCGAGGACAACTGCCACGGAACGTTTCGTTTCGTCGTTGGAAGTCGCGCAGGCTTCGCGAAGCACGCTCAGATCGTCGATCAGAATATCTGCGTGCACACTGCGCAGCTTCCGCTCAATTGCGCTGGCATTAACCTGCGGGAATAGCTCAGCACGATTTGGCAGCGCATTGAAAAATTCGAGAAACGAGGCTACGCGCGGACTGCGTTGCAGTTCCAGCCAAGCCCGCCATTCCGCTGATTCGAACAGCCCCGGCACGGGATGCGCGGGACCGTCATTGTGCGGCACATCCATCTTCGCGAGCGCCGTCGCGACAAGACGTGCCAGCGCGCCTGCACGTGAAAAGAGGACGCCAACGCGTGCGCACGATTGCTGCGCAAGAAAACGCACGCAGCAGAGCGCGATCGCGTCAGCCTGCTCGCCTGCATCTTCGCCGACGAGAAACGTAAATCGCGGTGAGGCAGCGCCGCGCATTTGCCCTTCGCTGAACAACATTTCGTCAGGCTGAGTTGCGTCGGCACTGGCGCGTTTCGCATCGCCAAGAGCTTCTTCCCACGAGCCGGTCCAACATGTCTGGCTGTCCGACATGTCAGACGGATCGTTCAGAACGATCAATGCATTTTCTGCCAAATCGACGGCCGCACGGAGCAGTGGCCAGTAGGGCCAGTGAGCGCCGTCGAATCCGGTGATCAAGAGATGGGAGATCTGCGGTGGTTGTGTGGGCGCGCGACGCGCGAGATTACGATCGAACTCGCCAGTGAGCTCAAAGCCGCACGCGCGCAGTTCGTGGCGAAACCGACTAATGATCGGTCGAAACGCCGAAAGCCCGACTTCGAAATTCCATCCTGCTGTTTCGAAACGGTCAATCGCGCGCAGCAGATGGTCGGGTGTGCGCATTGCGGATTTCGCAGCGAGCTGCTCGGCTTCCGTATCAGCATCGAGGGCCTGCTCCGCCGCGATCGCCAGCAGGAGGCGAAGATGCTCGCGCACTGGCAGGTGAAGTTCCGTGTCGCGCAGCATGAACTCACGGATTTGCGGCGGCGTGAGGAAATCGACGCCGACGAGCGAAATGCCGCTGGCCAAAAGACGCTCGCGAAAGTAGACCGCGTGACTGCGAAACGGCACGACAACTACTGCCGGTCTGCGGTGGCGCCAGGCATCGATAGCATTCGTTTTGAACCACGGCAGAATTACTTCTGCCCACGCTTCTTGCGGCGAGGAGCCCGTGCATAGCTTCACGCTTGGGTGAGGTTTTGCGACGGCGGAGCTTATCCTGCGATTATCCGATGCGGGTTCGCCTCAGGCAAGTAAGGGCGAGTTTCTCGCGCGCGAAACGTTAGGCCCGGCAGGGCAGTTCCGTTGCGTTGCTTTGCGGCGGATGTTAGCCTCGCCGCTCGCCGATGCCGCAGAATTATAAAGAGTCGCTCAACCTGCCGAAAACGGATTTTCCGATGAAGGCGAATCTGGCCACGCGAGAGCCTGAGATTCTCAAACTCTGGCAGGAAACGCGGCTTTACGAGCAAATCCAGAAAGCGCGCGCAGACGCGCCGTCATTCGTTCTGCACGACGGCCCGCCCTTTGCGAATGGCGACGTTCACATGGGCACCGCGCTGAACAAAATCCTGAAAGATCTTGTTGTGAAGTCGAAGACGATGGCCGGCTTTCGCGCGCCATACGTTCCCGGCTGGGACTGCCACGGGCTGCCGATCGAGTACAGGGTCGTGAAAGAATCGAGAAAGCTTTCGCCGGTCGAAGTGCGGAAGCGCTGCGAAGCGTTCGCGAGAAAATTCATGGAAGTTCAGCGCGAGCAATTCATACGCCTCGGCGTTTTCGGCGATTGGGAACGTCCCTACCTGACTCTCGATCCTGCCTACGAGGCGGAGATTCTGCGCGCGTTCGCGATGTTTGTGGAAAAAGGGCTCGTCTACGAATCGAAGAAACCGGTTTTCTGGAGTACCGGCGCACAGACCGCGCTGGCCGAGGCTGAAGTCGAATATCAGGACCGCGAAGACACTGCGGTTTACGTCAAATTTAGCCTAACGAGTGGTGAGTGGACGGGCAAAGCCAGCATCGTCATCTGGACGACCACGCCATGGACATTGCCGGCGAATCTCGCGATCGCCGTTCATCCAAAAGAACTTTACGTCGTGCAGAAATTCCAGCGCAAGGGCGCCTCAGAGACGCTGCTCCTCGCGGCCAGTCTTGTCGAAGCGTTTTGTCTCGCCACCGGATTCGAACCAACGGGCGGACCACTCGGCTCGTTCCCAGGCAGCACACTGCAGAACGCGACCGCGCAACACCCGTTTCTCCCGCGTGCCGCCCTCGTGCTGCCGGCAGACTTTGTTACGATGGACACCGGAACCGGCTGCGTCCACATCGCGCCGGGGCATGGCGAGGATGACTACTCGTTAGGTAAAGCCAACAACCTCGAGATTCTTTCGCCGGTTGACGATCACGGCCGTTTCACCGAGGAAGCTGGCCTCCCGGAGCTAACTGGCAAATACGTGTTCGACGCGAACGCCGACATCATCCGCTTATTGGCCGATCGCGGTGCTCTGCTCGCGCAGCAGCCTTACAGGCATTCCTACCCATATTGCTGGCGCTCGAAAACACCGATCATTTTCCGCGCAGTCGAACAGTTCTTTATTCGTATCGAGGATCTTCGCGGCAACGCGCTTGACGCAATTAAGAACGTAAAGTGGTTGCCGGCCTGGGGTGAAAACCGCATTTCCGGCACGGTCGAGTCACGTCCCGACTGGGTGATCTCGCGGCAAAGGAGCTGGGGCGTGCCGCTCCCGGTCTTCTATTCCGCGGAAGGCGAGCCGATATTGAATGCCGATTGGATTCGTCAGCTTGCGGATCTCGTCGCGAAACGCGGATCGAACGTGTGGTTTGAACTTGATGATGCCGCGCTCGCGAGCGAACTCGGTTTACCCGAAGGCACGCGACATCGCAACGACACAATCGACGTTTGGATCGATTCCGGCGTATCGCACGCGGCCGTCCTCGCGACGAATCCCGCCCTCCATGACCCAGCCGACATGTATCTCGAGGCGACGGACCAGCACCGTGGCTGGTTCCAATCGTCCCTCATGACGAGCGTTGCGTTGCACAATCGTGCTCCCTACAAAACGTGCGTCACGCACGGCTTTGTCGTAGACGTCGACGGCAAGAAAATCTCGAAATCGAGCAGCTACAGCAAACCGATGGATGCCGGGCATTTTGTGGGCCGGCACGGCGCCGATATCGTCCGGTTATGGGTTAGCAGCGTTAATTACACCGACGACGTTCCGTTCTCTGAGGAAATGTTTACACGTCTCGGCGACACCTACCGGCGCATCCGCAACACGCTTCGCATTTTGCTCGGCAACCTGGCCGGTTTCCCTGTAGCCCAAGGCCAGCCGCGGTCAGCGACTGCAGCTGCAACGCTCGTCGACCGCTGGATTCTTGCGCGCCTCGATCAGGTGATTCGTGAATGTGTGACGGCGTACGACGCCTACGAATTTCACAAGGTCTACCACACTTTGAACCAATTCTGCGCGGTCGATCTGAGCAGTCTTTACATCGACATCACGAAAGACCGCATGTATTGCGACGCACTCGATTCACCGCGTCGCCAAGGGACGCAAAGAGCGATGCTCTCGATTTTCGACGCGCTCTGCCGCCTCATCGCTCCGATTCTTGTTTTCACGGCCGAAGAAGCCTGGGGCTACCTCGGCGCACCTGGCTCGGTCCATCTGCAGACGTTTCCAGAACCTCGCGCTGAAACCGCCGATACCGAAGCGCTTGCCGCCATGAATGAGGCACTGACGCTTCGCGACGAGCTAAGTCGCGGACTAGAGCAGGCGCGTCAGGACAAAATTCTGGGCAACTCGCTCGAAGCGAAGGTCTGTCTGGAGCTGCGAAAGGAAACGCTCGCACACAATTGGTTCGAAGACCTCGCCACGCTTGAGGAAATCTTCATTTTAAGCGACCTGCGACTGGTCGATGGGAGTGAAACCAAGGCCGTGATCGCGCGAACGTCCTATGCGAAATGCGCCCGCTGCTGGCGCCACCGGCCGACTGTGGGCAAAAGTAAAGCGCATCCGGAGTTGTGCGATCGCTGTCAGGCCGTCGTTAACGGCGCCGGCTGATTTGAAATGAAATTTATTCTGTTCCTCTCGCTGCCGCTTTATGCGCTCGACCAGTTCACGAAGCGCCTCGTGCTCCAGCACATTAATCCCGATCAACCCCGGATTGTCGTGCCGGACCTGTTCGCGCTCGTGAACATTACCAACACCGGCGCAGCGTTCGGATCGTTCAAGAACAACAATACATTTTTCGTCATTCTCTCCTGTGCAGCACTGATCTTTGTGCTCTCGCTGCTGCTCCGTCGACGCACTCCTGACGCGTGGCGTGATGTGGCGCTCGGGTTGCTCCTCGCGGGCGTGCTCGGCAACTTAACCGACCGCTTCCTGCACGGACACGTCATCGACTTTTTGCTCTTTGATCTGCACCTCCCTTTTGCCCATCCATTCCCGGCTTTCAACGTCGCCGACTCCTGTATCTGTATCGCTGTCGGCTGCTTCATCATTCATTCATTTCGCGGAA
>JBDUAZ010000150.1:0-4356 GCA_040004385.1 Chthoniobacterales bacterium
TTGGGCAGGAACTGACCGAGATCGGTTTTAACGTTTGTGACCGTGCCGTTCAGATTGTCGATCAGTTTGTTCGCGTTTTCGAAGAGTGGTCCGGCGGCCGCTGTAATCTGTTCAATCCCATAAGCCGGGTGACCCTCGATGACCGAGTTATTCGCTAGCGTCGCCGTGCCCGGCGTGCCGGCGGAAAGCGCCACAAACTTCGGGGAAAGCAAGGTGTCGGAGCTTAATGTGGCGGTGATATCCGCCGGTAAGGAAGGGATGTTTTCTTCGAGCGCGACTGTCACGCGCACGGCATCTTTTTTATTTTCCTGTGCCACCCGCTGCGCCGCGGTGAGGTGACGCATCGAGATGACGCGTCCCGCAGGCGCGCCGGCGTAGCGGACTTCGGAGTGCACCTTGATGCCGGTCACGTCCTCGTAATCGATCTGCAAGGTACGCGTCGGTTTTTTCAAACGATAACCGGTGAGCGCGATCGTGAGCGCCGCGAGCAGGACGGCGCTGCAGACGATGACTGCGAGCGCGACGAGGTAATCAGAGAAATTTCGCTTCATGGAGTTTTGCGATGAAATCGATGGCGCGCAGCCACAAGCGGACGCGGCTTGACGTGCGCGTGATGCTCATGCTCGTCCTGCGAGAGATTCAACGGTATCGGACCGTCAGGCTCGCCGTTGATAAATTGCTGCACTTCAGGATTCGGGCTCGTGCGGATTTCCTCGGGAGTTCCCTGCGCGATAATTTTCCCGTGGTTCAACATGATCATGCGCGTCGCAATGCGAAACGCGCTCGTCATGTCGTGTGTGACCACGACTGCTGTCATGCCGCTTTCGCGTGTTAATTCCAAGGTTAACTTATCGACCACGGCGGTCATGATGGGATCGAGCCCCGAGGTTGGCTCGTCGCTGAAGAGCAACTCGGGATCGAGCGCGAGTGCGCGCGCCAGGCCGACGCGCTTTTTCATCCCGCCACTGATCTCGGCCGGTTTCAGATTTTCGAATCCGGTCAGTCCGACCATCTGGAGTTTTCGCGTCACAACCTCCTCGATTTCATCCGGAGTCATATTGGTATGCTGTGAAAGAGGAAGCGCGACGTTCTCTCCCACGGTCATCGACGCGAGAAGCGCGCCCGATTGGAACAACATTCCGAAACGACGGCGGACGCTCGCGATCTCCCGCTCGTTCATCGTCGTTATTTCTTCTCCGAAAATCTTGACCGAACCGGCTGTCGGTTTCATGACCCCGACGATGTGACGGAGCAGGGTGCTCTTGCCGCAACCACTCCCGCCCATGATGACGAGCGTTTCCCCACGGTGGATTGTGAAGCTCAGATCATTAATCACTGCGCGGTCTCCGAAATTCCGAAAGAGATCGGCCACCTCAACCACGGCTTCGGTTTCAGTCATCATGCGCCAAAGAAGAAGATGCCGGTTAAAATCGCATTGGTCACGAGCATCGCGAGGAGCGCCTGGACGACAGAAGCTGTTGTGGCCTGTCCTACACCTTCCGCGCCGCCTTCGACATGCAGGCCAGCGTTACACGCGATCGTGATGATGATCCAGGCGAAGACCGCGCTCTTGATCATTCCAGAATAAAGGTCCCACGTCGTCGCGCTCTCCAGCGCGCGCAAAATATAGCCCGCCGTATTGAAATCGAGCGCGTAATGGCAGACCGCCCAGCCGCCGAACACCCCGATGTAATTTCCCATGATCGTCAGCGCGGGCAGCATCACGAGCATCGCGAGAAAACGGGGTACGATCAGAAAGCTGATCGGATTGATCGCCATTACTTCGAGCGCTTCGATCTCCTCCGAGACTTTCATTGTGCCCAGTTCGGCCGCGACCGCCGAACCGCTCCGCCCGATCACAATCACGGCAATCAAGACCGGCCCCATCTCGCGCAGCAACGTTACCATCACCAGATCGGGCACATATGTTTCCGCGCCGAGCTGTTGCAGCGAATGGGCAGCCTGCATCGCGAGGGTCACACCAACGCTGAATGCCGTCAGCGCGACCATTGGTGCGGCGCGCACGCCGATGAAAACCATCTGGCGAAAAACCGGATAGAGCGAGAACAGCTCTCCCTTAAACGGCGCGACAAAGACCCAGTAAAGGAGACTCAGGTTAAGCCGGAAATAATTTTTCAAAGTGCGGCTTTGGTTTTACCACACCACGCTGAACGTTAATCCACGTGGGGCTTGGGGAGGGGAGAGGTGACGGTGATGTGCGTGATTTTTTCCCCGGGTGCGCGAGTGGCTTCAAGACGAACCGAGCCCAAGGCGGCATCCTGCGGGTCGACATGAATAATCACGGTCTTCGTATCGTTGATGCTGTTATTGCTCCGGCCGAAGCTCACGTTTTCGGGTTTAGCTGCTTCCCATGCGTCGCCTATCTGCGCGGGTGTGAGCGGTGAAGTGCCGCTAAGGAAAATGTGCACCTGTTCGTCGCTGATTTTTTTTGTCGCCGGGCCGGTCGGAGTGAATTGCGGAAGCGCAGGCGTCCAGGCAGGCAAGGCGATCGGACCGGGCGCATCAAGTTGCTTTTGCAGGGCCGCTTTCTCTTTCGCCTCATTCTTTTCGATTTCGGCCAACTGCTCCTTAATGTCCGGCATTTTCATGTTCAACTTCCCGGCTTGTTCCTGGGCCTCCTTCAGGGCTTTGGCGAGGTCCGGATCGGGCTCCTGAGCGCGCGCGATCGGCGAGAACGTGAGCACAGCGGACAGAAAAAGCGTCATCGGCACAAACTTCGACTTCATGACGAGAGAATTGATCGTTTGCCACACCGAGGCAATAAAAGAAGGAACGAAAGCATTCTGGGTTGACGAGCCATGCGAATCTTTCGCAAACTGATGTTCGCCCGCGCGGGTTATACGAAGGAGGCGGGCGCCGCTGAGTCAACCTTGAAAGGATACATATGAAATCAGTCAGATATGCCTTCTTAGTCGTAACCGCCCTGGCGATCGCTTCGGTCGTCGTCGGTGCGGAAAAGAAAGAGAAATCAGGCGGCACCGCTGCGGCTGAACATAAGATGTTCGATCCGGCGAATATCGAGTGGGGCGATCCACCTCCCGGGCTCCCGCCCGGCGCGAAAAGTGCAGTCCTGGCGGGCGATCCGAAACAGAAGGGGATCTACACTGTGCGGCTGCGCGCCCCCGCTGGTTATAAGATCTCACCGCACACCCATCCGACGGCGGAGATGATCACAGTCCTTTCGGGAACATTTCATCTCGGCACTGGTGACAAATTTGACGAGAGTGCCGGCCATGCCATGTCCGCGGGCAGTTTCATGGTGATGCCAGCCGGCATGAAACACTACGCGTGGTTTACGGAAGAGTCTGTCATTCAGGTGCACGGCGAAGGACCGTTCCGGATTGTCTACGTCAATCCAGCCGACGACCCGCGCAACGCGAAGAAATAATCCAGTCGAATTTGGACAGCATCTCCGGCGCTGACATTTGGTAAAGAGTCGGTTTCGCCATTCTTATGGGCAAACATCTCCTCGCCGCATTGCTGCTGTCGACTCTCGTCCTCGATGCGTTCGCCGATCAAAGCCCTTTCGGGATCGTTCACGGGCCGAAAGCAGCCTTCAATATCGCCGCCCCGGAAGGTTGGGTGATCGATAACACGGCCGGCGCGGACGACGGCCTGCCCTGCGTGCTTTATCGCAAAGGCGATACCTGGAAGAACGCCGATCCTCTCATGTATGCGAAAATTGCCAGCACCTCTTACGAAGACGCGGAGGCGTTTGCGAAGAAAGCGATCGGCGAGATGAAGAAGGAACGCGGCGATTACGAGACGAAGCGGGTGGAATCAGGCAAAACCAAAACCGGCCAAAGCTACTTCATCAACGAATACTCGCCTAACGAGAAGTATCCGCGGGTTGAGCGCGTCGGATATGTGCAACTCCCGGCTGCGGTGGCGTACATCGTCTACAGCGGTGATAGCGAAGCGGCATTCCGCACTCACCAACCGGCGCTGAAACAACTGCTTGAGTCCTTCAGTTATCTCCGGGTGGAGGGCAAACAAGCGAAGTGAGCGCACCTGCATGACCGCCCGGAATCGATCTCGCGTCTGACGTCGAGATAGGGTACTAGACTCACGCTTTCCCGCCGAAGGTGACGTGATCGTCGAGATCGAGTAAGTCGAACCACGTTTTCACGTCCTCGCGCGTCTTGTTGAATTCGCCGACGCGCTTCGCGAAAAACTCCAGCGTTTCGACGTCACCGTCCGGACCACGCTCACTAAAGTAGGCGCTCCACTGCTGGATCTCCCATGGCATACGTTTGTGGGGAGCGTTCTGCTCAATCCACGTCAGCATTTCGCCGTCGCCTTTGCCTGTCGCGAGCTCGGCCTTTAACGCCTCGG
>JBDUAZ010000131.1:0-14705 GCA_040004385.1 Chthoniobacterales bacterium
GCGTTTTCCGCGAAAGAAAGTTTGCAGCAGGTTTGCGCACTCGATTTCGCAGACGCCGGACGTGATCGCGCACTCATGATTGTGCCACGGCATTTGGAGTAAATTCATCGCGCCGCCAGCGGCACCAGCGCGCGGATCCGCGCATCCAAAGATAACGCGCCGCATTCGGACGTGGACGAGCGCGCCGGCGCACATTGCGCAGGGCTCCTTCGTGACATAAAGATCGCAGTCACTTAACCGCCAATCCCCCACCGCCCCTTCCGCTTGCGTGATCGCGAGCATCTCAGCATGCGCAGTCGCATCCTTTAGCAACTCAACCTGATTGAACGCACGGCCAATGATTCTGCTCTCACGAACGACAACGGCCCCGACGGGAACTTCATCTTCGCGGAACGCGCGTTCGGCCATGCGTAATGCTTCGCGCATGAAGTGTTCGTCGCTCTGCAGGTCGATGAGATTGTCCATGATCTCGATAGAGTTTTGTGTCTGGCAGCTTGCAATAGAAACATTGCACGCGCCAGACACGGGTCGTTCGGCAGTTTACGAAATGAAGAGCCAGGCTCCTGCTGATACGTCCATGCGCGAGGACGTGGCCGATGTTACTTCCGATGAAAAGATTATTAACTGTTTCACTGATCGCCATTTTTCCGATCCTCAGCGTGCGTGCGGCGAATGAGCAGGAAGTCGTCAATCAATCCGCGCGAATCTTGCGCGATTTTCGGGCAATGCCGGAGCGAGGTATTCCCGCCAGGGTCTTGAGAAATGCGAAAGGGCTCGCAATTCTAACGGTGGTAAAGATCGGCCTGGGCCTAAGCGGAAAAGGAGGTCAGGGCGTTGTTGTTGCCCGGACGGGGCATGGCTGGTCGGGCCCTGCGTTTGTCGGAACCGGTGGCGCCGGATGGGGTCCGCAAATTGGTGCACAAATCAGCGATTTCGTGTTCGTGCTCAATACGAACGCCGCGGTAAACGCTTTTGCGCGTGAGGGCAATGTAACGCTTGGCGCTGATGTGAGCGCGGCGGCGGGACCTGTCGGCCGGGATCTGCAGGCGGGAATCACGCCGACGGCAGCAATTTACACCTACAGCCGCAGCAAAGGACTTTTTGCCGGGGCCTCGTTAGAAGGGGCAATTATTGTCGCGCAGAAAACCGCAAACGCCCATTATTACGGCCAGGCAATAAACGCCCAGGACATCCTGAGCGGGAGCGTTCCGGCACCAGCTGGCGCGCGCAGATTGATCGGTGCGCTTGGCCGCTAAGCGGTCAAAAATTACCTTTACAAGAAGGAGGCGCGGCGGGCACGCTGGCCTGCGTGCGAACGCTCGCTGCACTGCTGCTTTTCAGCTCGGGCGTTGCTGCCCTGCAGGGTCAGCAACAGGAGTCGAAACTCCTCGATCGCGTATTGAAACCAGATATGTCGCTTCAGAACAGCGCGCAGAGCAAGCGCTTCACGACAGCAAGCAGCACTGTAAACAAACCTGCCTACGTAAAAGATTTCTACACGGACAGCCGATCCATGGCCCGGCCATTTTCCGCGGTCAAAAATTTCTTCGCCCGACAATTCGCATCGCATAATTACGCGGGCCGAAAGGAACCAGCAGATCTGTCGACCCGCTCCGAGGTGACGAATACACGACGCGAACTTTCGACCCGAACAGCCAGCCGCATTTCCGAAACCTGGGACGCTCGCAAATCTGTCGCGACATTGCAGTTCGCGGGCGAGCGTCCGTTTCTTGGGCGTGGCAAAAGTCAGAAGGCTCTGAGCGCACATGACACGCCGATGACAATCGATCAGGTGCGCGAGCTGTTGAACAAGAATAAGTAGCGCTCTGCCGCATTCTTCCGCCCGCCTGTATGCACCCGGACGAGGCCATCACTTTTCTTAAGGCGGGCACGGCGCAGATCATCAGCGAAGCCGAACTGCGTGAAAAATTCCGGCTCGGCCGCCCGCTCCGCATCAAGCTGGGTGTCGATCCGACCAGCTCCGATCTTCACCTTGGCCACACTCTGGCGTTGCGAAAACTACGGCAATTCCAGGACCTCGGCCACGAGGCGGTCCTGATCATCGGCGATTTCACAGCGATGATCGGCGATCCGAGCGGCCGTTCTGCCACGCGTCCGCAATTGAATCACGATGATGTGATGGCGCACGCTGAGACCTACCGGCAGCAGGCGTTTAAAATCCTCGATCCTGCGCGCACGCGAACGGTACACAACGGTGACTGGTTCCGGTCAATGCCTTTCGAGCAAATCATCCGGCTGAACAGCCGCGTGACGCTGCAGCAGATGTTGCAACGCGAGGATTTCCGCGAGCGAATGGAAAAGCAGCAGCCGATCCGCGCGCACGAGATTCAATATCCGATCATGCAAGGATGGGATTCGGTCATGGTCGAGGCGGACGTCGAGCTCGGCGGTACGGATCAGCTCTTTAACATTCTGGTCGGTCGCGATCTGCAGAAGGAGGAGGGACAGCCGCAACAGGTCGTGCTTTTGCTGCCGCTGCTCGAAGGCCTCGATGGCGTGAAAAAAATGAGCAAGAGCCTGGGAAACTACGTCGGCATAACAGAACCGCCGTCGGAAATTTTTGGGAAACTGATGAGCATTTCCGATGGGCTTATGGCGAAATACTATTCAATGCTACTCGGGCGGGGAATGGCGGCGGATGCGCATCCCCTCGACGCAAAAAAGAAACTGGCGTTCGAAATCGTGCGGACTTACCACTCCTCCGCGATTGCGGAACAAACGCTGCATGATTGGAATTCGCGGTTCAGCGAGAAACGACTGGAGGATGCCGAACTACCAGAGTTTTTTGTCAGGGAAAGCGTGCACGGAGAGGATGCCGTTTCCATCATATGTGGGGCATATTCGGTTTGCTTCAATTTGAACAAGTCGCGCGCCGACGTTCGGCGTCTCATCGCACAGGGCAGTGTTCAAGTTAACGGTGAAAAAGTTACCGACGTGAAACGCTGCCTTTTCCTCCGTGCCGGACAAGTTCTTAGGTTGGACAAAACGCACGCCGTTCGAATTGGATAGCTCCGCTGGCAGGTAGACAAAGAGCACGAAGCCACAGGCTCGTGCTCTTCAAGTAATACTTCCGGGCGCTTTCGCTAAGCCGCCGCAGGCTCGAACATCGACATCGCCGGAGCGCGCTCCGGAACCGTGGCGATTCCTTCGAAATGCGCACGGATGCTGCGCAGTTCAGAGGTGACGAACGCGTCCACAAAATGGAAACGACGATCGAGCCATGCGAACAGCCTGTTCTGAATATCGTAATGCACGGCAAGGGTCACTTCCGTGCAGTTCGGCCGAATACCCGAAAATTCCACCAGTCCCATGACATCGATATTGCCACCGGTCGACTCAAACGCGAATTGGTCGGGAGAATCGCTCTCGACCGACAATAACACCGTCCGCGCTTTGAAACCGAGCGGGCCCCGAAAACTGAAATCCACTGTCTTCGACGAAGTCACGGTAGCTTTCGTCACCATAACGAATTGCCGTCGATAGGTTTGAATACTCGCGAGTCGCGATTTGCACTCGGCGAGCGACTGATTCATGTGAAGGGTTTTTTGTAGCAACATAGATGAGGTAGGTTTGAGCCCAATATTGAGCACTCCGCATGCCATCAAGCCGTTGAGAGGTAGGCGCTTCGGCATCGCCGTCCCCAGTGTAGCTTTTTGCTACACATGTGTCCCATGGACGACGCTTGAGGCTCCAGACGGGCTAACGCGAATACCGAGGACTTCCATCCATTTCGGGGTCAAATCGCCCGCTAGCGGGACGGGCAAAACCGGCACATCAATCAGCTTGCGCAAGACTTCGATGTTCGTGTTGGTGGCGATATCTGACACGGCGTGAAGTTCATTCATCACGACTCCTGCGCAGACCAGACCCGCCGACTTAACGCCTTGAACGGTCAGCATCGTGTGGTTAAGGCAACCGAGTCGATTCATCGCGATGATCAGCACCGGCAGGCCCATTTTCGCGGCCAAATCGCTCACATAAAAATTCGCACGAATCGGCACCAGCCAGCCGCCTACGCCTTCGACTACGACTACCTCGAACCTTTTCTCCAGATCCCGGAGCCGGTCAATCAGAGCCTTCTCGTTAACTGTCGTTTGCTCGATCAACGACGCCGCAAAAGGCGCGGCCGGCGTCTTGAACCAGATGGGATTCACTTCGTCAATCGTGAGACCGTCACTGCTCGCGGCGAGCAACTGCTCTGCGTCGGCGCGATCGCCACAGCAGATCGGTTTCATGCCCGCGCAACGTAAGCCTGCGGCGCGAGCGGCGAGCAGAAGTTGCGTCGCCACGTGAGTTTTTCCCACTGCGGTGTCAATGCCGGTTACGAAAAAGCTCATTGAGAGCGAAGCGCCAATTACGCCGCCTGCTCGCCCGACGCACGGAGTGTGTCGACCATCGACTGAAATATCCGTGCGCCGTCGGTACTCCCGAGCCGTGCTTCGCAGGCACGATCCGGATGCGGCATCAGGCCAAATACATTGCGCTCGCGATTGCACACGCCGGCAATATTCTCAACCGAGCCGTTCGGATTCGCCTGCGGCGTTAAACGACCAGAGGCATCTGTGTAGCGGAATATAATTTGCCGCCGTTCATTCAGCTGCTGAAGCGTCCTTTCATCTGCAAAGAAACAACCTTCACCGTGCGCCACCGGCAATCGTAGTAATTCACCTTCGCGGCACCCACGCGTAAATGGCGTATCGGCACATTCTACGCGCGTGGTTAGTGTTTCGCAGATGAAGTGGAGTGAACGATTCCGCACGAGTGCACCAGGCAGCAAACCTACTTCGCACAGGATTTGGAAACCGTTACAGATTCCGATCACCAGTTTCCCAGCGCGTGCGTCTTGTATTACCGCTCGCATAATCGGCGAAAATCGCGCGATTGCGCCACAACGCAGGTAATCTCCGTAGGAAAATCCGCCCGGCAAAACGATAGCATCGAACGACTGCAGAGAATCCTCTTTGTGCCAGACGTACTCCGCGCTTACCCCCTCGACGCCATTGATCGCGGCGATGCAATCCTGATCGCAGTTTGAGCCCGGAAATTGAATGACAGCAAACTTCATCGGCTTATGGCCGCAGCGCCCTCAGACGCTCCTCTTCATGGTAATCGGTGACTACCAGGCAGGCGTGAATCACGCCCGGTATCCAGCCGAGTAACGTCAGCAGCAGGCTGAGAAAAAAGCTGCCAATGCGGCCGGTCAAGAGCACCGCTACCGGCGGCAAAACGACGCAGAAGAAATATCGAAGCGATTTCACTTTATCTGTCTCCCTCCGACTCGGCGTGAGAGTTCATCTTGAGCTGATAATCTTCGATCACAGGGTTCGAAAGCAAATCGTGACAGAGCTGATGCAGACGGCCCTCGAGGTCCGATTGCTCACTCCCTATTTCGATCTCGAGATATTTGCCAATCCGCACACCACGCACTTCCGGCATCCCGAGGTGTTGCATTGCGTCGCGCACCGCCGCCCCTTGCGGATCGAGCACAGCCGCTTTCGGAGTGACGATGACAGTTACTTTCATCACCTCACGTTATCGCCGACGCGCCTATCGACAAGGCCGAACCGCTCAAGATTCGCGCACGACTTGCCTGGGATTCTTGTCGTCACGCATTCCGAGAAACACGGGTTGCCGCAGTTTCGCGTCGCGTGTCCACTCCGCGAATTTCAACTGGCAAACGAAAACCGGATTGATCCAGGTGCATCGGCGCATCATCGCAGGTGTGATCCCCTGCACCCACTTTCCGGCATGCTTCGAAGGCAAATCAGCAAACGGGCAATCCGCTCGCGTCGCCTTTTGGAATTGCGAGTAGAGGCTGGCCAGCAACTTTGTGTTGAAGCCGGTCCCAACTTTGCCCGCGAAAAGCAGGCGCTTGCCTTCGTAATAACCAACGAGTAACGCGCCAAAATACTTGCGCGAACCGCCCGGCGGCGTGTATCCGCCGATGACAAACTCTTGTTCGTTGACGCACTTGAGTTTGATCCATGCACCACTTCGCCGCCCGGGCTCATATTGTGAATCTCGCTGTTTACCAATGATCCCCTCGAGGCCGCGCCGCTTCACTTCTGTTAACAAAGCGTCCGGCCTGCCTCCAATCTCGCCCGAAAAAAGAATCGGCTGCGGCGCTGTCTTACATACTCGTGCAAGTAATTCTTTCCGACGTCGCAGCGGGAGCGAGGTCAGCAGTTTCCCCTCCGCCTGCAGCAAATCGAAAACGTAATAATAAACTGGCGATTTTTTGCCTTCCATTTCCCTCGCCTGTAGAAGTTGAAAGGACGATCGACCCTCCTTATCCAGTGCGACCACTTCACCGTCGATTACGCAACTCTCTACGGGCAGCGATTTCACCGCCTCCACAACTTCTGGAAACCGCGCGCCGAGTTCATTTTCGTTGCGAGAAAAAATGTTGACCTTCGCCCCGTTTTTCACTGCGAGCAGCCGGATGCCGTCGAACTTCAACTCGTAGATCCAGCCGTCGTTTTTCGGCGGGTCATCTAGCAACTTTGGCTTCATCGGCTCGACGAAGCGCGCCTTGCCGGTTGGCAGGGCTTTCAGGGCCGTCGCAATTTTACCTGAGGACGAAGACGATTTCGCAGCGCGCTTGCGCACGGCAGCGGCGATTCGCTTCTTGGCAGGGCTGGCGTCTTCTGTCTGGTTCGATTGCCATTCCGCGTCGCGTTGTTCAGCGATTTGCTTCATCGTGCGACCGGTTTTTACCGACTCGTCGTCGAGTTTCTTCGAGACGGCACGCGCGCTTTCGCCGCTCTTCAAGAGCAGCCACTGCGGCTTGCCTGCGTCCATGCGCGTCCGGATGAGCGCCCATTCGCCCCGCGCCTTTTCGCCTGCCAGGACGATGTGCATTCTCCCCTCGCGCAATGCCGCCAGCGGTTTCTCGCCATAGACATGGTAATTACCGCGATCCCAAAGCATTACCGTCCCCCCGCCGTACTGTCCCTGTGGAATCACACCTTCAAACGTCGCGTACTCGACCGGATGATCCTCGACTTCGACCGCAAGATGCTTTTCCCCTTTCGCCCATGGCAACCCTTTCGGTACTGCCCAGGACTTGAGCACGCCCTCCATCTCCAAGCGTAAGTCGTAATGCAATCGGCTCGCGTCATGTTTTTGAATGACAAAACGCGAAGCGCCCTTGACGAGCTTCGGCAGCGGCTTGCCGCCCTTTGGCTCCGCCGTGATGCCGAAGTTCCGTTTCTTTTTATACTCGATCAGTCCCATGTGTGCTCGTAGTTGGCGCGTTCCATATCTGTAAACGAAACCGCCACCGCAGTCGCGCGGACTACGGTGGCGATTAACATTCGCAAAACTGCGTAGCGGTCAGCGGCGGCGAGATTTTTTCGGAGCTTCCTCCGCTTCGCTCGCTTCGACGTTGATTACACTTTCCGCGAGAGCCGTCAGTTTTTTATCGGTCGCGCCCTCTTCATCGAGCGTCCTTTGCAGCACCGGCACGGCATTGTTTTCACCAAGGAGCGAGGCAAAGGTGCGCACGACGCCGTAACCGGCGATCTCGTAATGCTCAACGCGTTGAGCGGCGCCGATGAGGGCGGCATCGAGAACAGACGCATCACCATCCTCCTCGATGACCTCTTTCCCTTCCTCGACCAGGCCCTTCATGGCTTTACAAGTTTTGCCGGTCGGTTTTTCCCCGAGCCCCTTGAAGATTTTCTCCAGACGCTCGACATGCACTTTGGTTTGTTCGAGATGCTCCTGAAACGCGCGCTTCAGTTCAGGCGCGGAAGCCTTCTTTGCCATTTTCGGCAGCGCCTTCACCAGTTGGTTTTCAGCGTTATAAAGGTCTTTTAACTCATCGATGTACAAATCTTTTAGCGAATCCAAGCTCATAAATAATCTCCTAATGTTGTCTGTTGATGGGGGCAGAAGTGTCTCTGCGCAACCGACGTCGATCCGACTGAATCGGCGCTAACTTGAAAACGCATCGGCCGCGCCGCCTGCGTGTATGATTTCCGAAAATCGGTTTTGAAGCCGCGCTAGGAAACGCTTGCCACTTCCATTGCCGGTGATGCTTCGTCTGCAAGCGGTTCGCCAACGGAATAGCGCGTGAAACGACGCACAACGATATTCTCGCCGAGCTCGGAAATTTTCGTCGCCACGAGTTCTTTTATCGTTTGATCGGGATTCTTGATAAAGCCCTGTTCGAGCAGGCAGACGATCGAGTAAAATTTGTCCAGTTTGCCGTCGACAATTTTCGAAATGACGTGTTCGGGTTTGTCCTTAACCTGGTCTTCGTAAATCGCGCGCTCGGATGCGACCGCCTGCGCAGACACATCCTCCCGGCTGACATAAAGTGGATGTGCCGCTGCAATGTGAAGGGTGATGTCCTTCACAAACTCGCGAAATTTCTCGTTCTTCGCCACGAAATCCGTTTCGCAATTCACCTCAACGAGAACGCCCACCTTCCCTTGTAAGTGAATGTAGGACGCAACAATTCCTTCCTTCGTCGCGCGCGAAGCTTTTTTGCCGGCGCTCGCTATGCCTTTTGTTCGGAGAAGGGTCTCCGCTTTTTCCACGTCGCCGCCGGTTTCCGCAAGGGCGCGCTTGCAATCCATCATGCCCGCGTTCGTCTTCTCGCGGAGTTGCTTAACGATCTGAGGATTAATTTCCATTGGTTGTGCCGCAGGCGGTGCGGCCTGCCGCTGCTCAAGCAGGCAAGCGGCGCGCTTGCCCCGCAAATTTCTGATTAGGCCGATACTCCGGCCATCTCGACTTCCTCGCGCACGCGAGCTTCCCCGTTGGCCGAGACAATGGCGTCAACAAGCTTTTGCAGCATTACGCGAATCGCGCGAATCGCGTCGTCGTTTCCGGCGATCGGGTAATCGATCATCTCGGGATCCGCGTTGGTGTCGACAATCGCCACAGTTTGAATTCCCAGGCGACGCGCTTCGTTCACAGCGTTCGCTTCGCGCGTAGTGTCAATGATGACCATCGCATCCGGCAGGTTCGACATCTCGAGAATGCCATCCAGGTTTCGCCGGAGTTTTGCGGCTTCGCGATTGAGCGCCGCTAATTCCTGTTTACCCATCTTTTTAAAGTCCGGGGATTGCTCGATGTCCTCGATGTATTTGAGACGTCCAATACTCTTTCGGATCGTCGCGAGGTTCGTCAACGTGCCACCAAGCCAGCGCTGATTAACATAAAATTGACCGCAAGCGATGGCCGCTTCTTTGATTGCTTCCTGCGCTTGTTTCTTGCAACCGACGAACAAAATCTTGCCCCCACGCCGGGCCACCTCCTGAAGAAAATCCGTCGCCCGTTGCAGCTGGCGTACAGTCTCATCGAGATTGATAATGTAAATCTGGTTCCGCTGTTCGAAGATGTAGGGCTTCATTTTCGGGTTCCAGCGTTTTGTCTGGTGCCCAAAATGGACGCCTGCTTCAAGAAGCTCGGGCACTAACTCAATCGTCGTAGACATATGTATAGATCGCGCCGTCGCGGTTCGCGCGGCGAGCCGGGAAGATGCAATACCGCCACGTTAAAGGCAAACGGAATATAGGATCTCCGCGACCGGGGTTAGCCCTTTTTATCCACGTGTTCGGCATATCGCGCCAGCAACCAGCAAAGATCCGAAACGCGGTTGAGGTACCGCAGAATCTCGTGATTGAAATCCGCGCGCGCGAGCGCCACCGCTGCGACTTTTCGCTCCGCTCTCCGGCAAATTGTTCGTGCCACATCGAGCGCCGCTCCGAGAGGCGTTTCGCCTGGGATGGCCCAATCTTTGTAATGCAGTAATTTGTTTTTTTCGAGCTGGTCGATGACGCCGGTCACGCGATCGACCATCATCGTGCTGGTCAGTTTAAAACCGTCGCGCGAATAGCGTTCCAGGTCCTCGCTCGCGGTCGCCAGTTCCCCCATTACCATGATCAGCTCCTTTTGAACCGCGAAGATTTCGTCACGAATAAATTCGTTACCGGCACTGACGCGCGCCATACCGAGCGCGGCATTGAACTCATCGACACAGCCATACGCATCAACGCGCGGATCCGTCTTCGACACGCGCCGTCCGTACATCAGAGACGTCTTACCGCTATCGCCAGTTTTTGTCGCTATCGACATCAATTCTTCCCTTCTGAAAAAGCGAATGACGAATCAGCTTTCGCCAATTCGTCATTCCAGATTCGCACTCTTGGGTCCGTTTAGCCGATCGCCGGCTGCGGCTCAGGTTCGTCCATAAGCGACGTACCAATCTGCTCACCAAGCTCCACTAGCTTGATCTCGCGCACCGCCGGGAATCCCGTCCCCGCTGGGATCAGATGGCCCATAATCACGTTCTCCTTGAATCCACGCAGACGATCGATTTTTCCGAGCGTTGCCGCTTCGGTCAATACGCGCGTCGTGTCCTGGAACGATGCCGCGGAAATAAAGCTGTCGGTTTCGAGCGAGGCTTTGGTAATTCCAAGCAGGACCGGTGTTGCCTCCGCGGGCTTACCGCCCTGCGCTACGACGTCCGTGTTTTCCTTTTCGAAATCGAGTTTGTCGACCTGGTCACCCCACAGGAGCGATGTGTCGCCAGGATCGGTAATCTTCACCTTGCGTAGCATCTGTCGGACGATGATCTCGATGTGCTTATCGTTAATTTCTACACCCTGCAGACGGTAAACTTCCTGCACTTCGTTCACGAGATGCTCTTGCAAATCCTGCGGCCCGCAGACTTCTAGAATTTCGTGCGGCACAACCGGCCCTTCGGTCAGCTGCTGGCCCTTCTTCACAAAATCGCCTTTGAAAACGATGATGTGCTTGGTCAGCGAGATAAGATGTTCTTCTTCAACGCCCGTTTCCGGATCTTTCAGAATCAGTTTTCGTTTCCCGCGAACTGTTCCACCCATCTCGACCGTGCCGTCAATCTTCGCGATCTCCGCCGCGTCTTTCGGTCGCCGCGCTTCAAAGAGTTCAGCCACACGCGGCAAACCGCCGGTGATGTCTTTTGTCTTCGCCACCTTCCGGGGCGTTTTCGCCAGCAATGCGCCCGCGCGGATCTTCTGACCTTCCTCGACAATGACGTGCGCGCCGGCGGGAATCGAATAGCTCGCAAGAATCTCTTTTTTATCTCCGGTCACAACGATTTGCGGGTGCAAATCTTCCTTGTGCTCGATGATGACGGTGCCCATCAAGCCTGTCGCTTCGTCGACATCGCGCTTGATCGTGACGCCCGCGATCATATCGCGGAATTCAATCTTGCCGGTCTTGTCCGTGAGAATCGGGACGTTATACGGATCCCACTGAACGAACGTCTCGCCTTTCTTGACCGTCGCGCCGTCCGCCTTCGAAATGACCGAACCGATCACGACATTGTATCGATCCAGCTCCCGACCTTCAGAATTGTGAACGCTGATAGAGCCATTTTTGTTTAGCACAATCCAACTGCCGTCGAGCGCCTGGACCGTCCGCAGATCATTGAACTGCAGCGCGCCCTCGTTCTTCGCCTTGATAATCGGCTGTTTAAACGTCTGGCTCGCCGTGCCACCAATGTGGAACGTCCGCATCGTCAGCTGCGTCCCCGGTTCGCCGATTGATTGCGCGGCAATGATACCGACAGCCTCGCCCAGCTTCACAAATTGACCGGTCGCCAGATTGCGTCCGTAGCAGAGCGCGCAAACGCCACGGCCAGTTTCGCAGGTCAGAACGGAACGAATTTTGAGGCTCTCGACGCCGATTTTCTCAATCGCGGCCGCGGTTGGTTCATCGATCAGCTGATTCGCTTTGATGATCTTTTTCTTCGTGACAGGATCCGGGATCGTTTCGCAACTAACGCGGCCAACGATTCGAGTCGAAAGATCGACCACCTCTTCGTCCCCTTCGTAAATCGATTTGACCGTAATGCCGTTCACCGTCCCGCAATCCATCTCGTTGATGATCACGTCCTGCGATGCGTCCACGAGTTTGCGGGTGAGATAACCGGAGTCCGCCGTCTTCAGCGCGGTGTCAGCGAGACCTTTGCGAGCGCCGTGCGTCGAGATGAAATATTCGAGCACGCTCAAACCCTCACGGAAGTTTGACGTAATCGGCCGTTCGATAATTTCTCCCGACGGCTTCGCCATCAATCCGCGCATACCGGCAAGCTGCTTGACCTGCTGACGATTGCCCCGCGCGCCCGAGTCCACCATCAAAAATACGGGGTTCAATTCCTTGCGACCCTCGTTGTGCTCCAGGGTCCGGAACATGACGTTCGAGATTTCGTCGCCGGCATGGGTCCAGATATCGATGATCTTGTTGTAGCGCTCGCCGTCCGTAATGATGCCCTTGCGATACTGCTGCTCCACCGTCTTGATCGACCGATAAGCATTTTGTAGTTCAGTCTCCTTTTCTTTCGGAATGATCATGTCCGAGATCCCGATGGAAATTCCCGCTTTTGTCGCTTCGCGGAATCCGAGTTCTTTCAGCTTATCGAGCGTCTCAACCGTACCGTCCTGTCCAGCGACCTGATAACAGCGCCAGATGATGTCGCTGAGCTGCTTCTTGCCCGCGGCTTTGTTGAAAAAGCCCATCGCGCTTGGCCAGATTTCATTGAAGATGACCCGACCGGCCGTTGTCTCCATGACACGCTCCGTCGCGTTCCCGTAGATCGTCTCTTTGCCGACGTCCGGGTTCTTGAACCTAATTCGGTCGTGCGTTTTCACCGCACCATCAGCCATCGCGAATTCAACTTCTGTCGCGCTCGCGAAGAGCGGAAGCCGCGACTCGACCGCCGTACCCGTGGCCCGACGCGGGTTCTGGGTGAGATAATAACAACCGAGGGTGATGTCCTGCGAAGGCGTCGTAATCGGCTTCCCGCTCGAAGGCGAGAAGATGTTATTCGGCGCGAGCATCAGCATCCTCGCTTCCATCTGAGCTTCCACGGAAAGCGGCACGTGAACCGCCATTTGATCGCCGTCGAAGTCAGCGTTGTAAGCCGTGCAAACGAGCGGATGAATGCGAATCGCTTCGCCTTCGATCAAGAGCGGTTCGAAAGCCTGAATGGAAAGACGATGCAGCGTCGGCGCGCGGTTTAGCAGCACCGGATGTCCCCGTGTCACTTCTTCGAGAATGTCCCAGACCTCGGGCGTCTGACGCTCGATCATTTTCTTGGCGCTGCGAACCGTGTGGACGTAGCCAAGATCTTTTAGTCGTCGAATAATGAACGGCTCGAACAACACGAGCGCCATTTTTTTGGGGAGACCGCACTGGTTCAGCTTTAACTCAGGTCCGATCACGATGACCGAACGACCGGAGTAGTCGACGCGCTTGCCTAACAAGTTCTGGCGGAAACGTCCGCCCTTGCCTTTGAGCATGTCGCTGAGCGATTTCAGCGGGCGATTGCCGGCGCCGGTGACGGCGCGGCCGTGCCGGCCGTTGTCGAATAGCGCATCAACGGCTTCCTGCAGCATGCGCTTCTCGTTGCGAATAATGACGTCCGGGGTCTTGAGTTGCAGAAGATTCTTCAATCGGTTGTTCCGATTGATGACGCGGCGATAAAGATCATTCAGGTCCGACGTTGCAAAACGTCCGCCTTCCAGGGGAACGAGCGGACGCAGATCCGGCGGGATCACCGGCAGCACATCGAGCACCATCCAATCCGGACGCGCATGCGACGATGCGAAGCCCTGCACAAGCTTCAGGCGCTTCGCGAGTTTCTTGCGAATTTGTTTGCTCTTGGTATTTCCCATCGCCTCCTCGAGCTCTTTGTTGAGCTTGTGGAGATCGATTTCGCTCAAGAGTTTCTTGACCGCTTCCGCGCCCATGCCCGCGACGAAATCTTCGCCGTATTGTTCCTGCGCCTCGCGATACTCAACTTCGTTTAGGAGCTGCGTTTTCGTCAGTGGGGTCTTGCCCGGATCGATAACGATGTAGTCCTCGTAATAGATCACGCGCTCCAGCTGACGAGCGCTCATGTCGAGCATCAGACCAAGGCGTGACGGCATGCATTTGTAGAACCAAATGTGCGAGACCGGCACCGCCAGCTCGATATGGCCCATGCGTTCACGACGGACGCGCGCGAGCGTTACCTCGACGCCACAACGGTCGCAGATGACGCCCTTATGCTTGATGCGCTTGTATTTTCCGCACGAGCATTCCCAATCACGCGTCGGACCGAAAATCCGCTCGCAAAACAGACCTCCCTTTTCCGGCTTAAACGTCCGGTAATTGATCGTCTCGGGGTTTTTGACTTCGCCCTTGCTCCACGAGCGCATCGTGTCGGACGACGCGACACCGATCGAGACCTGATCGAAACCGACCGCTCGCTCTTCGCCAACTAACTCCCGCCAGGAATGTTCATTCATTTATTTGTAAATCTGGGATTTGAAATTAAGCGGCCACACCATCGAATACTGTCGGCGCCGAACCACCGACTTTTACATCGAGGCCTAACGACTGCATTTCCTTGATCAAGACGTTGAAAGATTCAGGCGTACCGGCTTCGAGTGAATTATCGCCTTTGACGATCGACTCGTAGATCCGCGTGCGACCCTGCACGTCATCGGATTTCACGGTTAAGAGCTCCTGCAATGTGTAAGCGGCGCCATAAGCTTCAAGCGCCCACACCTCCATCTCGCCGAAACGCTGGCCGCCGTATTGCGCCTTACCACCGAGCGGCTGTTGCGTTACGAGCGAGTAAGGACCGACCGCGCGGGCGTGGATTTTATCCGCGACCAAGTGGCCGAGCTTCAGCATGT
>JBDUAZ010000138.1:0-4304 GCA_040004385.1 Chthoniobacterales bacterium
TCCGACTGTCCTCGCGCCATCGAGTAGCGAGCGACGTCCGCGACGGCAGTGGGCAGGGCCACAATGCAAAATTTAGAGGTGTTCATTGCCAGCAGCCTAACCACGCGATCGTCCATCGCGCATCGACGGAATTCGGGCAGCGAATTCCCGCAGAGTCTGGCCTTACCAGCGGTGAAATGCCGGATGACCTTCCTTGACCGCCACGAATGTACCACGGCACGTCGCGCAGATTTTGCCACCAGCAGTGAGCGTTCCGTCGATCGTTGCCCGGTCGCCGTTCGAATCCGCAACACGCGCGCTCAAGTGCACCGGCCCGTTTGTCGGTGTAGGACGCAAGAGCTTAATCGCGTAATCCGCGGTCACTGTGCAAGGCGGATGATCCTCGCCGGCGTTCGTCATCAAATGCCATGCCGCAGTCCAGTTGCAGTGACAATCGAGGAGCGTGCCGATAATGCCGCCGTTCAGGACGCCGGGGAACGCTTCATACTTCGGCTCAGGTTGCCATTCGGCGACGACTTCATCTCCGCGAGGAAAACTCCGCACTCGCACGCCGTCTGGATTCGCTGGGCCGCAACCGAAACATGCATTCTGTGGCGCGTAACGTTCCTGCAATGACTTCGACTCATCCACAGTGTTGCACTACTTCGCGACTGCTGAAACGGTAGGATAGGGCCGCTCTTCGGGACCGACGTAAATCGAGCGCGGGCGAATCAACCTGTTGTTGTCGTGCTGTTCGACGACGTGCGCGCACCAACCGGCTACGCGCGAGGCGGCGAAGATCGGCGTGTTTAACGCCGGGTCGAATCCGAACATCGTGAACACCGGCGCCGCATAGAGATCAACGTTCGCGCAGAGATGCTTCTCGCGCTCCATCGTCGCTTCCAATTTCTCGCAAATCGGCACCCAATTTTCCTTGCCGACCCGTTTCCCGAGATCACGCGCAATGTCCCGCATGACTGGCACGCGCGAATCGCCCTTTTTGTAAACACGATGACCGAAGCCCATGATTTTCGCTTTCTTGGCAAGCGCGTCCATCATCCAGCCCTCGGCGCGGTCGGGCGTCTTGATATCGTCGAGCATCTTCATCGACTCTTCATTCGCGCCGCCGTGCAGCGGACCCTTGAGAGTGCCGCAGGCGGACGTAACCGCCGCATACATATCGGCCAGAGTTGAAGCCGTGACACGCGCGGCAAAGGTCGACGCGTTGTATTCGTGGTCGGCATACAAGATGAAAATCGTGTCGAGCATCCTGATCTGCCAATCCTGCGGGACGGCGCCGGTGAGTTTATAAAGAAAGTTGCCGGCGTGCGTGAGGTTGGGGTTGTGAGGGAAAATTTCCTGTCCCTTTGAGATCCGCCAGCCGTCGGTAATCAATGTTGAGACCTTCGCGATCAGGCGGGTCGCTTTCCGGATGTTTGCGTCATGCGAGTGGTCGTTCAGTTCTGGATCGAACGGCGCCAGCATCGAGACACCGGTCCGGAGCATGTCCATCGGATGCATCTCCTTCGGCAGAAGGCGCAACATATCGAAGATCGGTTCTGGCAACTCGCGCTCGGCCACGATCTCCTTCATAAATGTCGCGAGTTGTCCGGTGTCCGGGAGTTCGCCTTTAAGCAGCAGATAAGCGACTTCCTCGAAATTCGCCTGCTGCGCCATCTCATGAATGTCGTAGCCGCGATACATCAGCCCCGCGTTCGGATCGACCCAGCAGATCGATGTTTCTCCCGCGACGACTCCGGCGAGGCCCGGGCTATAAGCTGGTTTGGTTTCAGTGCTCATGGTGTTCCATTCTACTTCGTCGGTTTGTAATTGAGCAATTCGTAGAGTTCCTTTCGAGTCTGCATACGATCCAGCCAATTTTCCTGCGTGCCCTTACTCTTTAAGTCGCGCAGCATCTGCCCGGTCGCAAACATCGAGACGCGAAACGCCGTCTGCGGATAAATCACCATCCGATATCCCAACTCGGCAAGCTCATCGCGCGACAGCAACGGGCTCTTCCCAAACTCGGTCATGTTCGCGAGCAAGGGCGCGTCGACCGCTTTCGCGAAATCCCGAAACTCCTCCCGCGTCTGCAGCGCTTCCGGGAAGACGGCGTCAGCGCCTGCGACGACGTAGCTATTCGCGCGCTCGACCGCTTTGTCGAAACTCTCGACCGCGCGCGCATCCGTTCGCGCGATCAAGAGGAAATCGGGATCGCGTTTCGCGCCTGCGGCCGCGGCGATCTTCTCGTTCATATCTTCGATTGGAACGAGCGTTTTACCCGCGAGATGTCCGCAACGTTTGGGGAACTCCTGATCCTCGATGTGACAACCCGCGAGACCAGCCGCTTCGAGTTCGCGCACTGTGCGTGCGGCGTTTTCGGGTCCGCCGAAACCGGTGTCGCCATCGACAATCGCCGGAATCTTAACCGCTCGCGCAACGTAGCCCGCGAGCATCGCAACTTCCGTCAACGTCAGCAGACCGACATCGGGAACGCCAGCCGTCGCGTTGCAGAGCCCCGCACCGCTGATATAGACCGCGTCGAAGCCCGCCCGCTCCACCATCCGCGCAGTCGCGGCGTTGAAAACGCCCGGCATCGCCAGGCAGTCATCCCGGATGAGATCGCGCAGTCGTGCTGCAACCGAAGATTGTTCCATTCGTTAGGCTGGAATCTCGACGAGTTTCATCAGCTTCGCCACGCCCTTCATCTGATCAAGCTTCCAGACGAATTCCAGCACGCTATCGCATGCCTCCCGTCCGCCGAGCGGGAGTGCCGCGAGATTCAAAAACTTGGCCTCCACTTCAGAGTCCTTCAGGCGGTTTTTCGCGTTACCTAATGGATAATCGACGCGTTTCGTCAGCGTGCGACCGTCCTTCAGATTCACGTGAACAATGTTCGCCACTGCTTCCGCATACATCGCGCTCAGCTCGTCATTTCGCTCGACCTTCACGCCTTGCAGGAACGCAACGATCCCCGCTTCCGTGAAACGCTCTGGCGCGAATTGTTTGTCGGTCACCTCACCATCGATCAGCGCTACCGCCGTGATATAGGGCAGGCTATGATCCGCCGTTTCGCGGCTCTGCGGACGCCACTTTTCCGGCTCGCTCCCGATGATATCGACCGATGCATCGTGGCTCTCGATCACCATAGTTTTAACCTGTGACAGATCGTCGATTTGATTGCGCAGGTGAAGCGCCGCCTCGATCGCGCTCTGGCTGTGATATTCCGCCGGCCAGTACTTGATGCTCGTCTTGAGGATCATCGATGCCGGACCTTCACCAGGTATCGCCTCCGCCTTCGTATCGAAAAGCCGGCCAACGTCGCCTAACGATACGTTCAATTGCTTCTCGAACCCCATTTGCCCTTCGAAAATGGGAGCTGGCCCGGTCATTCCCGCGCGCGCGAGGAGCGCGGAATAAACTCCGTGACGCGCGGCGTTTGCGAACGCCACGCCCTTCCAATGCGACAACTCGCCGACGCGCGCCTGCCGCATCGCCGCGCACGCCACCCCCGCAATGTTCAGGGCGTGTCGCGTGCGCTCGGGATCCAGCTTCATCAGATACGCGCAAGCGAGCGCCGTCGAAAACGCGCCATAAGTCGGGTGATCCCAGCCGCGCGCCCGAATGCTCGCGGCGTCGCAGAAACGGCACTGCACCTCGTATGCGATCGCAGTCGCCGTAATTACGTCGCGACCGCTCGCGCCGACGCTCTCGGCTATTGCAAGCACCGCTGAAAAGTTATCGCTCGGATGCGCAGGTTCTTTCGAGAGATAAGTGTCGTTGTAGTCGAAGTAGCGAATGCAGCAGCCATTCGCAAAGGCGGTCCAATCCGGCGGCGCCTTGTGCGACGTGCCGATAATGGTCGAGCCGTTCTCAGCGGAGAAATCGGAAGCGACCTTGCGCGCGATCGCGCAGGGCGCCTCCTTCCATGCGCCGAGCGCGCAGCCTAACGAATCAATCACGCGGCGTTTGACTTCGTGCACTACGTTGCTGGAGAGGTCTTCGAACTGGAGCGAGCAGGCGAAATTTGCGAGTTGATGCGCGAGAGTCGTCATAAGAAAAGTGAAGCAGCATAGTGGCGAAGATTCGTCCCGCGGCAACTATTCTGGGCTCCCCAGAATTGTCGATCGCAACTCGCCGCTCGCTCAGAATCACAACCGTTACGGGAATTCCTCCGTGGTCATTCGCGCAATCCATGGTTAAATCTCCCTCTTGATGAGCAAAGTTTACTCCGACGCCACGGCTGCGCTTGCCGGCCTCCTCCACGACAACATGACGATCGCTGCGGGCGGATTCGGGCTGTGCGGAATACCGGAGAATCTCAT
>JBDUAZ010000003.1:0-14416 GCA_040004385.1 Chthoniobacterales bacterium
TTGGGTTGATCATGATCGCGGGGCATAATCTGCTCGATCCGATCCCGCCGCAGAGCTGGGGTGCGTGGAGCGGTCTTTGGAAAGTGCTCCACGTTTCGGCACCGCTCGAGCCCGCACCGGGCTACAATATTTTCGTGGCCTATCCGCTGATCCCGTGGATCGGGGTCATGGCCACGGGTTTTGCTTTCGGCGCGCTCATGAAGCGAGAACGCGCGGAGAGGCGACGGCTCATGCTCTGGCTGGGGCTAGGGCTCATCGCGGGGTTTGTCCTGCTGCGGGCGACGAATCTCTACGGCGACATGAAACCGTGGACGCCGCAATCTGCTGCGCTCTTCACGATGTTTTCTTTTGTGAATTGCACGAAGTATCCGCCGTCGCTGCTTTACCTGATGATGACACTCGGCCCCGCGCTCGTGTTTCTCTCATTCTCCGATCGCGAGCTCGGCGGCGCGTGGACGAAGCCGATCATCGTCTTCGGGCGGGTACCACTGTTTTTTTACCTGCTGCATTTGCCGCTGATCCACGGGATCGCCGTTCTTCTCTCTTTCCTGCATTACGGAAACGCGAACGGGATTTTGCACAGTCCAGTGTTTCCCGAGAGCGAAGGCTTGCCGGCGGATTACGGTTACGGATTACTGGTGGTCTACGCCATTTGGGCGCTGGTCATCGTGCTGCTCTACCCGCTCTGCCGCTGGTTTGCAGATTTGAAGCAACGCCGGCGCGACCCGTGGCTGAGTTATTTTTAATCCCGGCTTTCGAAATTGCGCGAGTTGGCTTAGATGAATGCCTTGTTTCGGACGTTCCGCCGTTTAATCGTGGCGTAGAATCGGAAGGAGCACCAAGCTTATGAAAGACAAGGTTCGGGTTGGCATTATCGGGGTCGGAAACTGCGCGTCGTCGCTCGTGCAAGGCGTTGAATTTTACCGTAACGCCAGTGAGGACAATCTTGTTCCGGGTCTGATGCATGTTGACCTCGGCGGATATCACGTGCGCGACATCGAGTTCTCCGCTGCCTTCGACATCAATGCGACGAAGGTCGGCCGCGATCTCGGCGAAGCGATTTTCGCGGAGCCGAATAACACGATTCGTTTCTCTGAAGTGCCAAAACTCGGAGTCAAGGTGCATCGCGGAATGCTGCATGACGGTGTCGGGAAATATGTAAAGCACCTCGTCAAAAAAGCGCCGGGTTCGACGGACGACATCATCGGCATTCTTAAGAAGACCCGCACGGACGTTGTCGTTTCCTATCTGCCCGTCGGTTCGGAAATGGCGACGAAATGGTACGTCGAGCAGATTCTCGAGGCCGGGTGCGCCTTTGTGAACTGCGTTCCTGTATTCATCGCGTCGCAAAAATACTGGCAGCGCAGGTTCGAGCAGCGCGGGCTGCCCATGATCGGCGACGATATTAAGTCGCAAGTCGGCGCGACAATTTCGCATCGCGTTCTGACAAACCTTTTCCGTGAGCGCGGCGTGCGGCTCGATCGCACCTACCAATTGAATTTTGGCGGTAACACCGATTTCCTGAATATGCTGGAGCGCGAGCGACTCGAATCGAAGAAAATTTCTAAGACACAGGCGGTGACGAGCCAGCTTGGTCAACCGATGGCGGCTGAAAACGTCCACGTCGGGCCGAGCGACTACGTGCCCTGGCTGACCGATCGCAAGTGGTGCTATATCCGCATGGAAGGCACGACGTTCGGCAACGTTCCGATCAACTGTGAAATGAAGCTCGAAGTCTGGGATTCTCCTAACTCGGCGGGGGTCGTTATCGACGCAGTGCGCTGCGCGAAACTCGCGCTTGATCGCGGGATCAGCGGCGCGCTCGTTGAACCATCCAGTTACTTCATGAAATCGCCGCCGCAGCAATTTACCGACGACGAAGCTCGTGAAAAAACAGAAGCATTCATTCGCGGAGACGACGAGTTCGTCCTGCCGCAGCCGGCGCGGCAGAACGGCAACGGGCGGCAAAAAGTCGCGAGGAAAAACGGCGCGAAATCGAAGCGGTGAAGTCCGCCGCTTGGTTTAACGGACAGTCGCGGGCAACCGATCGAGCCTGCGCAGCGTAAAACGTATACTATGAAAAATCCGCTTGGGATCGTCGCCGCAGTCGCAATTCTCGGTGTGTGCGCCGCGCTCCTGGTCGCGAGGGCGGGCACCGCGGAGAACAGCACTCCGGTCACACCGACCGCGGCTGACATCGCGCCGGAAACGAAAGTCGAGAAAAGCGACGCGGAATGGCAGAATACGTTGACGCCGGCGCAGTACGATGTCGTACGGAAAAAGGGCACCGAGCGGGCCGGTTCCAGCGAGCTATTGAAGATCCACGAGCCGGGCGTGTTCCGTTGCGTCGCATGTGGGTCACCGCTCTTTGCGAGTGATGCGAAATTCGAATCCGGCACCGGCTGGCCAAGTTTTTGGAAGCCGTTCGTGGAAGGCAAGGTCCTGACGGCGAAGGACAACACGCTCGGCATGGAGCGCGACGAAGTTCTCTGCGTGCGTTGCGGCGCGCATCTCGGCCATGTGTTTGATGACGGCCCGCAGCCGACCGGCCTTCGTTATTGCATCAACGGCGTAGCGCTGAAGTTCGAAAAGCGTTAGGCACCGTGGCGACGCAGATCGACGTAATTCGTCGAATTGCATAAAGCATGCGCTATTTCGCGCAGCGTTGAGCGCCGTCAAGCACAGGCCACGCGCGGTCGATGCGCCTCAGTGATACAGTGCTTACCGCATGCTGGCGCGCGTCACCGTTAAAATCATTCTGCCATTTGTCTGCTCATGGGCGCGAAAGCAGGAGGCGCTTATTCTCGCGAAGGGAAATCGCCTCACTGACGCGCAAATTGCAGATGCGAAAACCGTCGGCGTGCAAGAGCCGGAGCGGGTCCGCGTCTGCTCGGTCAAAAAAGTCCCACTGCCGTTATTTGGTGTCTTGCGCAGGGCCGGCGAAAAACTCCGGATTGTTCCGGACACGATCGGAATCGCGCTCGGCCACGGCATCTTTTTGCGGTTCGACTACAGCCTGGATGAGGAGCTGCTGCGACATGAGTTAGCTCACGTCGCGCAATACGAGCGGCTAGGCGGCTTGCGGCCGTTTCTAGGTTGTTACCTTCTTGAGTGCCTGACGAGTGGTTATCCCCTCGGTGAACTCGAAGAAGAAGCGGCGCATATTTCTAAAGGTCTGACCAGCCGCGGGACAAAGGTTGCTGAGACCGCGCGGCGGCCGTAAGACCAGAATGTCAGCAAATCACCTATCACAAACGATTGGATCGAAATGGTGCCGGGTATTCGCCGCCGGACCCTAACGAACGGCCCGCACATGTATCAGATGATGGCGCAGCTCGATGCCGGCAGCGTGATGCCTTCGCATCATCATCCGCAGGAACAAATCCTTCACGTCCTCCGCGGAAAACTGCGGCTGATCCTTGACGGTAAGACCCGCGAAATGGCAACCGGCGATTCCTATTACCTTGGGAGCAACGTGTCACACGGCGTCGAGACAATCGAAGAGTCTCTCGTGCTCGATACCTTTAGTCCGCCGCGCGACGATTATCTGGCGATCGATGCGAAACAATCATCATAAAGCGCAAGAGTCGGCATCCTCTCATAATTGTATGGCGTTCCGGTTTTCAGCCACGCATACTCGCCGCCACATTCGAATTATCACTAACTAAAATACTATGTTGCACATCATTTGGTCCATCGTCATCGGTTTCATCATCGGGCTTATTGCACGAGCAATCATGCCTGGCGCGCAAAACCTCGGGTTCATTATCACCACTCTGCTCGGCGTTGGCGGCTCGATCCTCGGCGGATTAATCGGCCGGCTCTTTTCTCGTCCCGAGCCGGGATCGTCGTTTCATCCAGCTGGCTTGCTCATGTCGATCATCGGCGCGCTGATTCTTCTTTTCCTCTGGGGCCGCTTTCACCCGATGAGTTAAGCGCTCGTCGGCAGACCTCGACCCTTAGTTCTCACCCGGCGGCGCGTTGGCTTAGGCTGACGCGCCGCCGATTCTTTTGTGTTTAACCGCGGCATCCAATGATTTCGTTCGTTGTTCCCGCTTATAACGAAGAGCTGGAGTTGCCGGCCACGCTTGCGAGCATCAAGCGAGCGGCCGAGGGAGCCGAGCAACAATTCGAGGTTATCGTTGCCGACGATGGATCGACTGATCGCACGCCGGAAATCGCGGCGGCAATGGGCGCGCGCGTTGTTCCCTTAAACCGGCGGCAGATTGCGGCGGCCCGGAATGGGGGTGCGCGTGAGGCGCTCGGCGAGATTCTCTTCTTTATCGACGCGGATACGCGGATTACGGCCGCCCACGTAATCAACGCGCTCGCGATCCTGCGAAATGGCTATGCAGGAGGAGGAGCGCGGATGGTGTTGGACGGAAAGGTCTCTCCCCTGGCACGTCTTTGGACGGGTATCTTTTGCGTGATGTACTTCGGAGCTAATCTGGGCGCAGGCGCTTTCCTCTTCACCACGCGCGTGAATTTCAAAAAGACCGGCGGTTTCGACGAGCGGTATTTCGCGGGCGAGGAGGTTTACTTTACACAGGCGTTAAAAAAAATCGGCCGGTTTCGCCTCTTAAAGGAACCGGTAGTCACTTCGGCGAGAAAGCTGCGGATGCACTCGGCGCGAGACATTCTCTGGCAATGCATTCGCATCACGCTCAGCGGTGGACGCGCGGTTCGCACGCGTGAGAAGCTCGATATCTGGTACGACGGCAAGCGCGAGAGGGTTAGCGCCGGATCATAGGACCCACCGGTAGGATCAATCAGCCGACCGCCTTCGAATCAAAGGTATGAAGAACACAAAACTTATGATCGCAGCGTGCGTGCTGCTGCTTGGCGGCGTCACTGCTCGCGCACAGGACTACGTTATCCTCGACCGGACTGCCGATGATTACGATCGGGTCCAAATTCAGCCGGACGGGACCGTTCGCGTTTACGACACGATCTCACGCGAAACAAACGTGCCGGTAGCGGTGCTGCAAGATCAACGGACGCGCTATGGCCTGGGCTACGGCGGGTTACTGATCGGAAACGCGCTGGCTGTGGAAACCGGCCGGCCGTTTGATGAAATCGTTGCGCTGCGGCAGGCCGGACGCGGCTGGGGCGATATCGCGAGACAATACAACGTGAATCTGGGACAAGTTGTCAGCAGGGCGCACCGCGCGGACACGGTGTTCCACGTAGACGGTAACGCGAAGCGCGACGCGATGAAGGCCGCGAAGTTTGTAAACGGTCACGACGCGCGTGATGGCAAATTAGACGGGACCGGGCCGGGCCACGTCAAAGCAGCGAAAGTTGCCAGAGCGGTCAAGGTCAAAGGCAACGGGCACGAGAATGGAAAAGGGCATGGCGGCAAGGGCCACGGCGGCGGCAAGGGGCATAAATAGCCACGCCCAAGTTTCGCCGGACCAAATCCGGCGTTATTCCTGAAAGTGAAGCGCGTTACTCGCGGCGGGGAATCCTCGCCTTGCCAACGCGCTTTCTTCATCTACAATGGCGCTTCGTTTATGGCAGAAAGCAGTGACACGATGGACATGAAGGAGTTCCAGCTCCACGAGAAGGACACTGGCAGCGCGGATGTGCAGGTCGCACTTCTGACTCGCCGGATCTCGCAGCTGACCGACCACCTCAAGAGCCACGCCAAAGATCATTCGTCGCGCCGCGGCCTCCTCAAGATGGTGGCGATGCGCCGGAGCTTGCTCGATTATCTGAGCAAGTCGGAGTCCGACCGGTATAAAAACCTGCTCGAGAAGCTCAACTTGCGGAAGTAACCGCAAGGGATCTGCGGCTTACGCTCCGTCTTCGTCTCGCCGCCCGGCGCCATGCGATTCGTTCAACAGTAGAAAACTAAACCGGCACTCAGGCCGACGTTCCACTTCTGATTAGAGGTTTTAGTCCCGCCGAGGCGGGGTTAAAACCTACAATCAGGGTGACCGGCCTGGGATTCGCCAATCCCAGAAAGCAGCAGTTATGCAAAACAAGGTCACGGCCCAAATCGGGTCCACGCAGATCTCTATCGAGACCGGCAAAATCGCGAAACTCGCCGACGGCGCAGTTATCGTTTCATGCGGCGACACCCTCGTGCTCACGAGCGCCGTTTCCGCCACGAAGATCAAGGAAGGGCAGGATTGGTTCCCGCTCACGGTTGATTATCGCGAAAAAGCGGCGGCAGTCGGGAAATTCCCCGGCGGTTATTTTAAACGCGAAGGTCGTCCGTCCGAAAAGGAGACGCTCACATCACGGATGACAGACCGCCCGCTCCGTCCCCTCTTTCCCGCCGGATATCTCTACGACACACAGATCATTTCAATGCTCCTGAGCGCGGATGGGCAAAACGATCCGGACATTCTCGCGATCAACGGCGCCTCCGCCGCGCTGACGGTTTCCGACATTCCGTTCGCCGGCCCAGTCGGAGCTGTGCGCGTCGGGCGCGTCAATGGCGAGTTCATTGCAAATCCGACTCATGATGAACGCGTCAATAGCGATCTGGATCTGGTTTACGTCGGGACTGAAAATGACGTCATCATGATCGAAGGCTCCGCTCTCGAAATCCCCGAGGCCGATTTCATCAAGGCTCTCGAATTCGCTCATGGACACGCGAAGGAAATGATTCGCGCCCAGAAGGACCTCGCGTCGCAGATAGGCAAACCGAAGCGCGAAATGCCGTTGATGACCGTGAACCAAGAGATTCTCGAGGTCGCTTATCAGGTCGCCGGCGATCGCATCGAAGGCGCGCTCTATAACGAGAAGAAGGTGGATCGCAGTAAAGCGGTGAACGCGCTCAACGACGAGGTAAAAACGAAGGTGCTCGAGAAGTTCCCCGAGGCCGACAAATTCGCGATCTCACAGGCGTTCGATTACGTGCAGAAGAAGGCATTCCGCATCAGTGTGCTCGACAAACAGAAGCGCATGGACGGTCGCGGCTACCAGGACTTGCGTCCGATCACGTGCGAAGTCGGCGTGCTTCCGCGCGCGCACGGTTCCGCTATTTTCCAACGCGGCGAAACGCAGGCGCTCGCGCTCGTCACTCTTGCACCGATCGAAGAAGCGCAAAACATCGACGCCTATGGTGGAGGCGAAACTTCCAAGAGCTTTCTGCTGCACTACAATTTCCCGCCATTCAGCGTCGGTGAAACAGGTCGCACGGGCGGCGCGAGCCGTCGCGAGATCGGCCATGGAGCGCTCGCGGAACGCTCGCTCGAGCCGGTAGTTCCGAGCACCGAGAACTTCCGTTACGCGGTCCGCATCACGAGCGAGATCATGGAGTCAAACGGTTCCAGCTCGATGGCGAGCGTTTGTGGCGGGATGCTTGCGCTCATGGACGCCGGCGTTCCAATTAAGACACCGGTCGCGGGGATCAGCGTTGGCCTTGTCACGGAAAACGGCGAGGATGGGCAGCTAAAACGATACGAGCTCCTAACGGACATCATCGGCTCCGAGGACCATTTCGGAGACATGGATTACAAAGTTTGCGGCACGGAAACCGGCATCACGGGTTTCCAGCTCGATCTCAAACTTCCCGGCGTCAGCCACAAAATCATGGCCGAAGCCACCATGCGCACAAAAGAAGCGCGCACCAAAATTCTCGGCCTCATGGCTGAGGCGATCGACAAACCGCGAAGTGATCTCAGTAAATACGCGCCCCGGATTGAGACGATCAAAATCAATCCCGAGAAGATCGGCGCGCTCATCGGACCCGGCGGCAAGACCATCAAAGGCATCGTCGCAGAGACCGGCGCAGAGATTAACATTGAAGACGACGGCTCCGTGCACATCTACGCGACGAGTCCGGAAAGCATGGCGCGCGCGAAGGAAATCATCGGCGGCATGTCACGCGAGATCGAGGTCGGTCAGACATATCACGGCAAGGTCGTTTCGATCAAAGAATTCGGAGCGTTCGTCGAAGTGTTTCCGGGGAAAGATGGCCTCGTGCACATTTCCGAGCTGGCGGATTTCCGCGTTAACCGAACGGAAGATGTCGCCAAGATGGGTGAGATGATCTGGGTGAAATGCATCGGGATTGACGATAAAGGCCGAGTAAAGTTGAGCCGCAAAGCCGCGCTCAAAGAACGCGCCGCGACCGAAGCCGGGCAGGAAGACGAACCCGATCGCGTCGAGCAGCCGGTGCATTAAGCGAAGATTTTGCTCTGGCGGTACTGACAGCCTCGCTACGCATTCGTCATCCTGAGGCGCGGATACGGCGAAGGACCTCGCAAACGCAGCGCCCGGGTTTCCGCGCGTACAGCAACGTCCTCAACGGTCTGACGATCACGTCCCTGTAATGCGTTAAGCGCACTGCGCATTTGCGAGGTCCTTCGCTTTCGCTCAGGATGACGGCGTGTTGAAGCACTCGCCCTCTTTCGCATGAAATCCGGATTCCTCGATAAACTGATCGAGCGTCTCGGCCGTGTGGATCCCGGGGAAGTGCAGAATTATCTGCTGCGTCTCGCGCAGGAAAAAGGCCTCATTGAAACGGTCTTCAACGCGATCCAGGAAGGCATCATTGTCACCGACGCGAAGGGGCGCATCACTTATGTGAACGACGCCGCCTGCGAGCTATTTGGTTTTGATGGCGAAAGCTCGATCGGCAAGCGTCTTGATGAACGGGTTCGAGGCCTCGATTGGAACGCTCTTTCAAATTCTCCCGATGCGCTCAGCCGCGATCTGGAAATCTTTTATCCCGCAAACAAGTTCGTTAACTTCTACATCGTCCCGCTGCTGATCGAGCGGAAGACCGGGAACCACAAAACCAGCGCGCGAGCGGAACCGGTTGGTCACGCCATGATCTTGCGGGATATCACCGAGAGCAAGCGCTCGACGGAAAAGACGATCGAATCCGAACGCTTCAACGCGCTTACTCTTCTGGCGGCGGGCGTGGCGCACGAGATCGGGAATCCTTTAAACTCCCTCCACATCCATTTGAAGTTGATGGAAAGAAAGGTGCGCAAGCTGAAGGGCGCGGTGAAAGAGGAGCTGCAGGAATCGATCGACATTTCCCGGGCGGAAATTACGCGACTCGATTCGATCGTGTCGCAATTTCTGCAGGCTATCCGGCCGTCAAAACCGCAGCTGCATCTGGAAAACGTGAACACAATCGTGGAAGACGCCGTGCGCTTCTTTGCGGCCGAGATCGAGGACCGCGACATCGTCGTCGAGCAGGAACTCCGATCCGGCCTTCCGCTCCTCGAGCTGGACCGCGACCAGATGAAGCAAGTTTTCTATAACGTGATCAAGAACAGCTTCGAAGCGATGAAACGCCGCGGCATTCTGCGCATCCGCACAGACATGGATGCTACACATGTGACCGTCAGTTTCATCGACAGCGGCGGCGGCATGTCCGCGGAAAACCTAAGTCGCGTCTTCGAACCATATTTCACCACGAAGATAGCCGGCTCCGGTCTTGGTCTTCTTATCGTGCGCCGGATCGTGCGTGAGCACGGCGGTGAGATGGCTATTGAAAGTAGTGAAGGCAAAGGCCTGACTCTCACAATCCGTCTACCTTACCTCGATAAGCGGGTGCGGATGTTGGAAGCGGGCACGCCCGCTTGGAAAGATTCTTAGCTTCATGTTCTCTCTCATCTTCTTCATCGCTTTCCCGTTTCTCTTATGGAAGGCGTGGCAAAATCATCAGACTGCCAAGGCGAGCACTGCCTGGCCGACGACGACTGGCACCATTACGAAGGTTGAACGCTTTAAACGATTGTTCCGATCTCTGCCGAGAGTCGGCTACTCCTATTCGGTCGATGGCAAATCCTACGAATCCGAGCGGATCTCGTTTGCCACCGGTTATCGACCCAGGGAAGTTGACGCGGTTCTGAATCGCTATTCGGTGGGGGAAAGCGTCCCCGTTTTCTACTCGCCTTCCAACTCGAACGAGGCCGTCCTGGAGCCCGGCTCCAATCGACAAGTCACCGCGTCGATCCGGATGCTCATGATCTGTTTCATCCTTCTGATTATTGTGAACATCGCGCAGTTCTATCTTAGAGCTGCCAGGTAATGCAGGCTGGGTCTCCCGACCGGACGCGGGAGGGCTGCAGCTATGAAGTCTAATCGCGTCGCTTGATGCTACCGGCGCCACTGATCCGTTTTTCGACTTGCTTCGGGTTGCCCCCGTAAATCACCTTCCCCGCGCCGGAAATTGAGACCTTCAGCGTTTCACTCGCAACTACGTCCGCGCGTCCCGCGCCAGAAATGGAGAGCTCCGCAGTCTGCGCTTGCAGGGCGCCGGCATCGAGTTTGCTCGCGCCGGTGAGGCTCGCGACCAATTCGTTCACCGTGCCGTCGACGTTTACGCGCGTCGCCCCAGACGTTTCGAGATAGAAGCCTTTTCCTGCGACTTTCGCCGCTGAAAACCGAACCGCTCCCGTTAGCCGCACACCGGACAACGCCGAGCTGCTAAGTTTCACTTTGAATCCATCCGTCGGCCGCATTGATTCGCGCGAATGAATCCGGAGCGTGTGCCCGCTTACACTCGTCTCCACATAGGTGAGGAGATTTGAATCGGTTGTAAGGGTGCAAGCCGCCGGGCCATTGACCCAATCTATGCGGAACGCGCCGTTGGCTTCGACATCGGTGAAATCCGTCACCGGCCGAACGTCGGTTGTAATAGTTCCATTACCGCCAATGCCGGCGAGGTGGCAACCGCCCAGCAGCGTGAAAGCGGCGAAGACAAGGAATTTTGCGGCTGCGAACGGTCGAATCATGATCGTGCTCATAAATTATCTCTTTGGTGGTGAGATGCGGCCGGAGCGGCCTTTGGATTCAACAATATCGCGACCGCGCTTTTACGAAGCCCATTTTGCCGGCAAACGCCACAGAATGGGGCAGCCTCCGTCTCCTTACTGCTTCGGTTTCTCGGACATCCCAAGTTGCGCGAAAAGGAACGAGTAGATATCCGCTGATTGCTTGATGCGTTCGCTCAGCGCTGTGCCGATGCCATGCCCGGCGCTGCTGCTTGTGCGCAAAAGGATCGGGTTATTGGATTTGTTCGCTTCCTCCAGGCGGGCAGTCATTTTCCGTGAATGATAAGGCGCGACGCGTCCGTCATTCGCACCGGTCATCATCAGGATTGATGGATATTTTGTCCCCTCGACGACGTGATGATAGGGCGAGTAAGCATAGAGCGCCTTGAACTGTTCCGGATCCTTCACCGTGCCGAATTCGGTCACGTTGAACGCGCCGTTCGGCGCGAGCTCTACGCGCAGCATGTCGTAAATCCCGACCGACGACACAACCGCGCGCATCAGGTCGGGATGCTGCGTAATCAGCGCGCCCATTAGTAAACCGCCGTTACTGCCGCCTTGGATCGCCAGTTTTTGCGAGTTGCTCCATTTCTGCCTGATCAAATATTCGGCGGCCGCCGCGAAATCATCGAACACGTTCTGCTTCCGCGTGAGATTACCGGCCTTGTGCCAATCCTCGCCGAACTCGCCGCCCCCTCGGATATTTGCGACGACGTAGACGCCGCCGCGATCAAACCAGAGGCGCTTCGTGAAATCAAAAACAGGTGACATGCTGATGCTGTAACCGCCGTAGCCGTAGAGAAGCGTCGGATTTTGGCCGTCCAACTTCGTGCCTTTGCGGCGAACGATGTTGAGCGGAATCTTTGCGCCGTCCTTTGAGGTCGCGAACTCCCGCGTCACTTCGATGTCGTCAAAGGAAACCGGTGCAGTGCTGACGAGCGCTGTTTTAACCGGCTCCGTCTTTCCTGGCGCGCAATGAAACCAGGCCGAGGGCTGTGTGTAGCTGACGTCGCGAAAGAGGAATGAGTTGTCTTCCAGCGCAAGCATTTCCTGCACGGCGGAAATATTTGGAATCGGGATGACCTCTTCGCCTTTGCCATCAAGCCCGAAACGCCGGATTTGCGATGGTCCACCAAGGAGGTCTCCGACGTAAAGTGCATCCGCGGTCGGAACGATATGCTCGATGACTGCTTCGCCAGCGGGAACGATGACCGCCGCGCTCTTCAGGTCTGGCGTATCGAGCGGCAATCGCAAGATCTTGCCGCGCGGTGCATCTGCGCGAGAGAGAAGATAAAGCGCGTTGTCGCGTCCCAGTCGCGCCGCCTTGATCTGGTCGCTGAATTGAGTCAACTGCTTCCAGTTGCCATCTGAACTGAGAAGGTAATGCGCGTAATCGCCGCCATCTCCATTCTCGACCGTCGCGAGTAAAGAACGGCCATCGCGCGAAGCCTCGAGCACGACCTCGGCGATGCGCGGGAAGTCTTTGCCGAGCGAATAAGTATCCTCCGTTTCCGGCGCGCCGAGCTTATGAAAATAAACCTGCTGAAAGAAATTCAGATCGGCCTCGGGCCGTTCGCCCTTGTGCGGGTAACGGGTGTAATAGATTCCCGTTCCGTCCACGTTCCAGGCCGCACTTCCCGCGGCGGTCGGATATTGCACTCGCGCAATTTTATCCGGCAATTCCTTCGCGGTCGCGACTTCGTAGAAATGGAGAGTCCCATCTTCGCTTCCGCCTTGGGAAAGCGACACGGCAACACACTTTCCGTCGAGCGAGGGCACAAACCAATCGATCGCCGTCGTCCCTTTTGCGTCGATCGCGTTTGGATCCAGCAGGACCTTTTCCGATTTCAAATCCTCGGCCGACGCAAGCGTAACCAGTATCGGTTGCTGCTTCGGTGGCTGAAACTTTATCGCAAACAAAACGCCTGGCCGCGAGACGAGCCCAGAGTAGCTCGGTGAAGTTTTCCCATACCATTCGGTCAACTGTTTCTCGATCGCGGCGCGATCGGAAAGCTTGTCGAGATAAGCGCGCGTCTGTGCGTTTTGCGAGTCCGACCAGGCTTTTACTTCGGGCGCGTTATCCTGCTCCAGCCATTGATAGGGGTCCTCAACCTTTGTCCCATGATATTCGTCGCTTATCGGTTTCTTCGGAGTCTGCGCAGCCGGCCCGGCCGCGGGCAGATGATTAAAGGAGAGCGCAAGGAACGCGCCTATCGCGAAGAGAGAACGAGTCATTTTCATGGGACCGCAAGAAAGTGTCAGATCACGCGCCGTGCAATCGATTTCCGGCGCCGGCGAGCGCACAGTCGCGCAAGCAACGCGTCATTACGCAATGGAGGAATGCAACGCGATTCGGTTACCTTCCGAGTCGACAATAATCGCGCGGAAACCATGTGGGGCAATCGACTCCTTAGGTTGGAGTAACCTCCCGCCATTGGAACGTGCCGCCTCGATCGCCGCATCCAATCGGCCTTCGACCGAGAGATATACCAGCAGCCCCGCGATCGATGGTTGATTGTCTTTGCTCGCGTAAAGACAACCGGAAACATTGTCCTCGTGCGGCAGCAATCCGAACTCTAATCCTGACCGGCTCTGTTTCGTCACCTCCGCGCCGAGCACCTTTGTGTAAAACGCGATCGCCCGCTCCAGATCTTTTACCGGGATATCAACCCAGCAGACCGTGTGACCTTCCATAGTATGACGAGCAGAATCTTAATCATTCCCTTTGAAAACGCGATGCAATTTCAACTCGATGTAACGATTCGTTAAGCTATTGCCGGCAGGGCTGTCGTTACATTCCGGCCGGATGCCGAACCTGGAAACCGCGCGTATCGCGGCCATCGACATGCCATCGAGGACCTTCTCTTCCCCCGTAGCGGAGGTCAGTGGTGTCGAGCCGCAGACCCGCAATCACAGCGAAGGTATGGCCCGGCCGCGCGTAAATCGTTATCCAGCGTCCACGTCCGCGCTCGCCATAGCGCGTCAAATAGCTCGATGGCGTCGGAGTGGCGAGGAGTCCCGCGTAATGCAGCGCGAAAGAGACCGTTCCGGAGCAATCGTAGCCGCGATCATTGAAGGTCCTGTGCCCGCCACCGCGAATGTAGGGCTTATGGCGGAGCGTGTTCACCGCCCATATCGCTGCCTGCACGTTTGCGGGCGCACGCGAGGGTGCGTAGGCGATCCCGTTACGCAAAACCGCCCAATTTCCGCTGACTGTCGGACCTTTGCCGCGCGATCCGTCCTCGGGTTCGTGAAGAGCGGGAGCCCCATCGCGCTGTTCATCCGGATCGACCTCGTTCACAGCTTTCGCGCGCAAAACGTTCGCTGGTTCCGCGCGCGGCGCATAGGACGCGAGCCGGATCGGTTCCACAGCAACCGCGGCCGCGACGCGAGGAACATTGTGAACAATCGGCGCTGCAACGTTATGCACCGCGGAATGGACAAGCGAGAACGGCTGCAGCGCCACGCCCAAGGCGGACTGTCGTTTCCTATCCCCTATCTTTGCCTCGGCTGCGGGACCGCCGAGAAGAACCGCGAGCGCGAGATAAATCAGGACAGTTCGGCAGCATCGGCCACTGCTCTGTTGACAACGCAGCATCCTTAACGACAAAACTCCGTCCGAGCGCTACGCACCGGAGGCCGGGTCCTCCGCCGAGTCTGGGACCGCC
>JBDUAZ010000045.1:0-4225 GCA_040004385.1 Chthoniobacterales bacterium
TTGTCCTTGTTAAACTTCACGCCCATCATTTTCCCCTGGCTCATTCGCACGAGGGTGTTCACGAGCATCGGCTCCCCGTCATCCGGCCAGACGAACATCATTCGCAATTCGGCTTTTGAGCGCGGCCCATCGGGCGTCGGAATAAAATCCGCGTACTCCACTTTCTTCTGCAAAATCCACGCGCGCGGATCCGGCAGCGACGCGAGTTTCGCCGGCGTCGGTTCGAGGTCGACACCGAGGCCGGAGAACGAATAAAGCGGCTTCAGCACGTAATCGCGCAACGACTCGTTAGGCGGAAATGCATCGGCGAAAAAGGCCGGCGCCGCGTGCTCCGATTTCAGGAATGGCAGCGAATGTTTGCTGATTCGAAAATACCAGTCCGGATGACCGACCCAGGTAAGATCGAGTTCGTCCTGAAAGCTAAACCCGAGCTTGACGTCGGGGCGGCGTGTTAACTCGTCGAAGATGACTCGGTTATAGATGCGACGAATCTCAACTTCCCGGTCCTCGCGCTTATAGAATAGCTTTCGGCCGCGCTTTCTGATTGTCGTCGCGCAGACCGGCCGGATGCCGAGCATGCTTTCGGTACAGGCGAAGTCGATCCGCGTGTTTTGTTTTTCCGGCTCGATCTCGAGCAATGCCACATTCTCCGGTTCCTCATCCGCGATGATCAGGCGGCGCAGGAGTTGAATGTATTCGGCGTCATCGAGGCCGCCGAAATACGAAGTCCAGGTAGCGGGTATCACCGGATAGGCTGCGCGCATGCAACGGAGAAGCATCGGCTGAAACGCGTAGAGGCTCGGGAAGCCCTGCAGCTCGATTAAGCGTGGTGTGAGGCCGCCACTACCGTCGTTGCAGATCGCAAAATCGACCTGCAGGAATGTGGGATGCGGCGTCCGGCCCGGGACTTCGAGCCCGGGTGGAATTGCCGTCTCTGCATGCTGCGCGAATTCCGGCGTGCGGAGTTGAGCGATAAGACTTTGCGCGGCTGCCGCTGTCTCCCGCGTGAACTCCCGCGTCAGGAATATCGGGGATTCAGCGATCCGGAAATCAACGGGCCAATATTCGCTTCCATTCGCGCAGCGAAGTAGTTGCGCGTAGCCCTCAGCGGTAAAGGCCGCGTTAAAACGCGCGCGAAGTTGCGGATCCATTCACAGTAAAAATCTGCCGCTCTCCATCACCTTGTCGCCATCGAACCAGATGTCGAAATCGCGACCGACGCAGTCGATGTGCGTCTTCGAAATCCAGGTCTGGCCAGTGTGTTCCGCATAGGGATGGCCAAACGCGATGTGAATACCGGGAATTTTTTCGTCCTGCAAAATGTTGCCGATCACGTGCGTGCACGCGGTGTTCGTGCCGACAGCGAATTCGCCGACGCGATTGCTGTTTTCATCCGTGCTCGTATAGGCACCGAATTCTTCGAGCAGTTCTTTATTGTCACAACGCAGATGCCGAATGCGGTTGTCGACCACTTCGATCGTCAGCGGCGTTTCCTGGATGTCGCCGTACTTCGCGCAGAGGTAATCACCGACAACCCCGTCAACTACGAAGGTGCCATTGGTGTTAAACGGCGACGTGAAAATTTCGCCGCCGGGAAGATTTCCCCACTTGTCGCGCGTGATGATACCGCTCGTCTTCAACCATTTTAGCGTAGGCGAAATCTCGGCCTCGAAATCCGTTCCCCCGGGGGTGCGACACGTCACGCGTTCAGTCATGCGCGCGCGCTCAATCAATCGCTGGCTGAGCGCATCCACAGCGAGAAAATCCGCGCGCATACCCTCGAGCATGATCTGGCGACTGATGTTCACCATGTGGCCATGGCGAATGCGCTGCTTGTTCACGACGTCGCTCATCTGCATGCGGGAACCGAGCTCGCCGCGCTGTGTTTGCGCGCAGAAGATGCTGACCTGCGACATGGCCAGATCGTCAAGGATGAGCTGCGGCATCCCGGTCAATGGGCGCGACGCATTATTTTCGAGCACGAAAATCGCGTGTTCGGCGCCGAGCTCTTCTACTTCATGTTGCAAGGCCGCGGCGATTTCGCTCGTCGCCTCATCGGTGATGATCGTGATGCGCTCTTCCGGTTTGAGGCGGAGACAATCACGAATCGCATTGCGCGCGCCCGGCATCAGTTCGGCGTCGATGGTGTCGGTGGAAAGTCGATCGGGCATGCGGAAAAACAGCGACAGGATTACGCGAAACTGAGTGTGGAGCAATCGCAGTTCCGCAGTTCTGCTGACCTCGTCTAGGCGGCCGCGAATTCAGGAACGCTTAGACCTTCGTATGTTTCGCGGACAATCGAATCGACCACCGCTTTAATGTCCTTCGACTGCCGCCAGACCTCCAACTGTCGATCGGCTCCGTTCCCTTCACGGATGATTCGCTCAATATGCTCGACCTCACGGCGACTTCCGAGTTCGTCGATTTCTGACGAAATAAATTCCAGCATTTCGTGAAGTAGACTGCGCGTCTCGAGCTCACGTTCGCGACCAAAATCGATCAGTTTGCCGTCAAGACCGTAGCGCGCGGCACGCCAACGATTTTCATCGATCAAGCGCCGGCGGTAAATCCGGAAGCTCAGATTCGCCTGCTGCAATTTGTGCAGTTTTACGATGACCGCCTGGATAAGAGCGGCGATCGCGATCGTGTCATCGACACGCGATTGCGCATCGCACACTCGGATCTCGAGCGTATCGAAAAATGGATGCAGCCGGATGTCCCACCAGATTTTTTTCGCGTTGTCGACGCAGTTCGTGCGCACGAGAAGCTTGCAATAATCCTCGTACTCCGAGAGGCCTTCGAAAGCATCGGGAATTCCGGTACGCGGGAAACGCTCGAATACTTTTAGCCGATAGCCTTTAAAGCCTGTGTCGCGACCGACCCAAAAAGGCGAGTTCGCGGACAAGGCGTAGATGTGCGGCAGAAAGTAGCGCGCCTGATTCATGACGTGAATTGCAGATTCGCGGTTCGGGATTCCGACATGCACGTGCAGGCCGAAGATCAGGTTGGCGCGCGCGACCTGCTGCATGTCCTGCACGATTTCCTTGTAACGCTCGCCTTCCGTGATGAGCTGATCGTGCCAGTGCGAAAATGGGTGCGTTCCGGCGGACGCGATTTTTAATCCGCTCTTCCCGGCGAGAGCGGCGAGGTGACTGCGCAACTCGACGACATGCTTGCGCGCCTCGACTACCGACTGGCAAATCTCCGTCCCAAGTTCGACGACAGACTGATGCATCTCGGGCTTGATCTGCTCTTTCAGCATCAGCTTTCCGCCCTCGAGGATTTCCTGAATATGGGATCGCAGCTCGCGCGTTTCAGGATCCACGATCGCGAACTCTTCCTCGATGCCCAGGGTAAAAACGTGGTCCTTTGGGATCAAGCTTTCAACAAGCGCCAATTATCTGCAGGAAGCAAGTGACGCAGAACCAATGCGGATGATCCGCAGATTAGCGAATTATTTAGACCAGAAGATCCAACTCCGGTTCCCAGCAAAGAATCTGCGTAATCTGCGGACTACCTTTCAGGAAAGAGCAGCCAGCGCGAGGCCGCTCGCACCGGCCTGAACGAATTTGCCCCAGCTCAAATTGTCCTGACCCGGCTTGTGCTCGCGCGCTTTGCGGATCGCCATGTCGGAAACGGCGTCCACCACCCACTTGAAATTTTCCTGGCCGACGCTCGTTACTTCCGCGTCCGGCGCGGGATTGCAGAAATCGATCGCGATGGGAATGCCATCGCGGATGGCAAACTCGACCGTATTCAGATCGTAACCGAGATACTGATTCAACCTCAGAACACCCTCGTGCACTTTTTCAAGAATGTTTTTCGGCGTCTGCCATTCGGTTTGATACCGCAGGTGGTAGGGATGCCGCGGCTCATACGGCATGATGCGGACGTTGCGTTGATCGATGGAGTAACAGCGGAAGTACATGTCGAAGATGACTTCCTCCTGGAGCATCATCACGAGCTGTCCCGTCTCGCTGTAGGCGCGGAAAAATTCCTCGGGATTGTTCAGCTTGTAGACGTTTTTCCAGCCACCACCGGCAAAAGGTTTGAAGTAGGCCGGCCAGCCAACGTAGGCAAAAATCGCTTCCCAATCGAGCGGGTAGGCGAGGTTGCGGAACGAGTTGTTGTTCGTGTCCGGCGGCACTTGATGCGATGGCAACAGGACCGTCCGCGGCACCGCCACGCCGATCTTGGTCGCGAGCGCGTTATTGAAAAACTTCTC
>JBDUAZ010000019.1:0-4145 GCA_040004385.1 Chthoniobacterales bacterium
CTTTCGGCAAACACGCTTTCCAGGCGTGCGCATTAGACCACTCTGCCACCCATCCCTTTAACTCCTGCTGGAGCTCCTACTCTTGATTCTTGCTCGGCCAGATCACGAGCAGGATCAGGAGTATTAAAGTTGCAGCCGGCGGAACAATTCGTCGAGCGGCAGTTGGATTCCTATGTAAAACTCGCCGAAATCTGCATAGGCCGCGCTCACTTCATCGAATCGCATCTGATAGACAATCGCTTTGATCTGAAATGTATCGCGCGCGAAAAGTGTCACACCCCACTCTGCGTCGTCGAGCCCGGCAGAACCGGTAATTAGCTGCTTGATCCTGCCAGCGTATTCGCGCCCGACGCGCGCGTGACCAGCCATGAGACGGCGGCGATCATCGTAGGGCAGCGAGTACCAGTTACGCGTTTCGCCGCGGCGCTTGGACATGTTGTAAAAGCAAACGACCGGCCAGTCGGGCAATGTCGGATAAACGCGCTCGTGACGATACTTTGCCATGCGCGCACGGAATGATGTCATCGCGTCGGTAAATTCTGGCGAACCGATAGCCAGTTTCTGTTCCGATTCTAATGTCCGTGAATGTTCGTCGTCGGTCGTGGCGTATTCGCTCTCTTCGGTCAGCGACAAGTAGCTGTAAACCGGCGAAAGCACATCGGCGCCAAGCGACAACGTAAGCCGTTTCTCGATCTGATTAGCGACATGCAGATCGGGTGTTACGAGCATGAATGCCATGTCCGCCTTCGGGCTGACCACGCTCATTGTGAGAAGCTGCGTTGATTCGAGGGAGCGCGCTTCCTGGACGAGTTCGGAGAGCGCGACTTTTGCGGCACGTTGCTCCTCAGCACTGAGTAATTGCCATTGGCCGTACTCAATCCGGTAAAACAAGTGCAGACAATGCCAGCCTTGCTCCGGAATCAGCGTGTTCTCGGCATCGCTCATTTCCGCAATTGTCTGTCTGTCGCGAGACAGGGTCAAGCCACCGACGGGATGCGTGTCAGGCCGCCTTTACCCAGCCACGGCGGCGTCGGCGGATTTCGGCAAATGAGTCATGCAATATTCCTCGCCGTCTCGCGAAACACGGAATTCAAGAGATGCATCGGTAAGTTCGGTGGCACCGCACGTTGCGCAGCAGTGAAGAGGTTCCTGCTCGCTCCGCGATTGCACTTCGAAACGCTTGCGGCGCGTCGCGACTTCCTTGCGCTGGCGCGCTTGAAAGAAAAACTCAGGGCCGAAAAATATGAAGTAATTACTGAGCGCCGCGATCAATGCCATCCGAAAAGAATTCGGTGCGACAACGAATCCGAAAAACAGAAACGCCGCCGAAGCCCATGCGACCCATTTAATCTTCAGCGGTAAAATGAAAAAGACGTAGATCACTTCATCGGGATAAAAGCGCGCGAAGGCGAAGAAGAGCCCTGCGGTCAGCATGCTGTTTGAGAAATTGCCACCGAAGAAAAAAGCCGCGACCGTCGTGCCGAGCATTCCGACGAGATAGTAAAGCGTGACGCGAAACGCTCCCCATGCGCGCTCAAGTCCGTCGCCGATGAACCAGAGGAACCAAAGAGCAAAGAGCAACCAGAGAGGACTGAAAGTTTGCGGCAGGAAAATGTAGGTAATGAGACGCCAGACCTCGCCGTGACGAATGCGCGCAGGATTTAAATCGAGGACGTATTGATAATCCGGATAAAGACGCACCAGAAGGAAGACGAGGGCGTTGAACGCGACTATGATGCGGATCAAACCGGGGATCGCGAGAAATCCGACGCGACGTTCGAGTTTGTCGAGCACGCTCATCGTTTACTCATCGTAACGGCGATGCGATGTGGCCCCACGGCAGCAGCGCGCGCCCTCGTTGACGCAGGGGTGCGCGACGCTACCGTGTCGCTCGTGACCGAGGCCGCGCCGCAAAAAACTCCGCTCTACGACGAACACGTCGCGAAAGGGGCGAAAATGATTCCATTCGGTGAGTGGATGATGCCGGTGCAATACAGCGGGATCATGGATGAGCATCAAGCGGTGCGAAAAAACGTCGGCGTTTTCGACATCTCGCACATGGGGCAGCTCACCGCGAAGGGCCCCGCGGCCGCGGGATGGCTGAATACGATGCTGACTAACAACATCGATAAGCTCGACGTCGGCACTGGCCAGTACACATTCTTGTTGAACGAGAATGGCGGGATCATCGACGATCTGATCGTTTATCGGACAGCCCCCCAGGAGTTCCTGCTCGTCGTCAATGCCTCGCGCACCGACGAGGATTTTGCATGGCTTGACGCGCGCCATCCAGGCGACGTCGAGCTGGAAAATCGCAGCGCGGATTATGGCGGTCTCGCGATTCAGGGTCCAAAGATTATCGAACTTTTGCAGGCATTCTTTGGAAACGACCCGACGATTCCTTCACGAAACCAAATCAAAAACTTCGAGCACAATGGTATCACGCTGACGATCGCGCGTACTGGCTATACCGGAGAGGACGGGGTTGAGATGTTCTTCCCTGCTGATCGCGCCGCTGAGATTTGGAGAGAGGTGCTGGCAAAAGGCGAACCACTCGGCATTCGTCCGTGCGGCCTCGGAGCGCGCGATACGCTGCGTTTGGAAATGTGCTACCCGTTGAACGGCTCCGACCTATCGCCCGCGCACAATCCGATCGAAGCTGGCCTCGGATTTTTCGTCGACCTGACGAAACAGGAATTCATGGGACGTGGGCCGCTTGCAAAAGCCAAACAAACCGGCACCACGAGAAAGCTTGTGCCATTCCGCATGAAGGAGCGAGGTGCGCCGCCACGCGCGCATTACGGCGTGTTTCACGGGGGAGAACGGATCGGCGAAGTCACAAGTGGCACGCTTTCGCCGAGCCTGAACTACGGCATCGGCATGGCATACGTCAGGACTGAGCACGCCAAAGTCGGAACCGATCTCGAGATCGAAATTCGCGGGCAAAAATTTCCTGCTGTCATAGAAAAAAAACCGCTCTACAAAAAGTCATGAACGTTCCCGACGATCTTTTCTACACCGAATCGCATGAGTGGGTCCGTCGCGAAGGCGAGAATGCGCGCGTTGGAATTACCGATCACGCACAAGCTGAACTAACTGACGTTGTTTATGTCGAATTGCCGAAGGTCGGTGCAGAGGTGGAAGCTCGCGGGCCGATCGCGGTCGTCGAATCAGTCAAAGCGGCCAGCGACATCTACGCGCCCGTCAAAGGCACAGTCACGGAAGTGAACAAAGCTTTGGAAGCTAATCCGGCGTTAATCAACACCGATCCTTTTGGCGAAGGCTGGATCTTCATGTTGAAGATGGCGTCGCCCGAGGACGTGAAGCAGCTGAAAGACGCGGCCGCTTATCGTCAGATGATCGGGTGATTGCAGCTGCGCCTCTGCGACAGCGTTAGAGCAACGACGTCACGGTGTTGATCGTGAGGGCGAGGATGATGGTGTTAAACGCGAAGGAAAGCATGCCGTGGATGAGCGCGAGCTGCCGAAAATCACGCGAAGTTATTTGCACGTCAGAGACCTGAAACGTCATGCCGATGACGAAGGAGAAGTAAGCGAAGTCCAGGTAATCAGGCAAACGCTCGCCGGGGAATTCGAGGCCTCCGGCATGTTTGTCGCGTGTCCTGGGATCGTCATCATCGCCGTAGAATTTGTGGGCGTAACGGAGACCGAAAACGGTGTGGACTAACAACCACGAAGATACGACCGCGAATAGAGTGAGCAGGACATGGAGGGCTAGATTTGGCCGGGTGGCTCCTTTATTGGAATAAAAAAGAAATCCGACCGCGAACAAACCCGCGCAGGCCGCAAAAACGACAAATACGAAAATCGCCGTGCGGCTGACATCCTGCATTTGTGCGCGTGCGCGGAGTTTCTCCGGCGGAGTGGTCGTAATCGTGAGCCAGGCAAGCGCGAGAACGCACAATGCGAACGTATCCCACGTTGCGATCGACTGAGTCGAAGCGTCTGCGCGGCCACGCAGCGCGAACCAGACCATGCCCGCGGCCGCAAGCGCAAGGGCAAGACGATGCCGCGCGTCCTGTTTCGCAATCCAATTCACTGAGCGCGCCATGCCGCGCTAGTAAACGTTTATCGTTGATGCCGGGCAAGCGCGATCGCGCGCCGATCCCCTGCGAGCACGACCGT